>JAAOZN010000021.1 GCA_011605775.1 Nitrososphaerota archaeon
GAGCTTTGAGGCGCCTAACTCTTGGAACTTTAGTGAAAATACCGATCTTAGCGAGGTTCTTCTGGTGGCGAGGAAGCTGCGGAAGGGTGAGAAGCAGACGCATACCGTCTTTGCTAATTTGTGGAGGAAGCCTTCAAACGAAACTGAGTCGATTTATGTAGGTAGGCAGCTCAGAGATCTATATGATAGTGCTAGATTATATGATAGATAGAGAATACCAACTGATAGTGCTAGATTATATGATATAGAGAATACCAACGCTTCCCCGTATCATCTTAGGCTTCAGGGGAGGAAGGTTGGTGAAGCCTACTCAGCCAAACTTGCTGAGGCGAACTTTGGGGTTTACAACATCCTTTCACAGATGGAGCTTAATAGAACGATACTTCTACTGAGAAGAGGGCTTATCTACCTACCAAATGAAGGCATCGTAGCCAAGAAGATCCCCCTAACCACCCTCCCCAATTTAGGAGCAGAAATAGGACCAGATGTGCGTCAGATACACTCAACCTTCACAGTAAGCAAACCGATAACCCCCTCGCTCTATAAGGCATTCTGGGGCTATGACTCAAGCACCATCAAAATCATCCCACAGAAACCAAACGTATCCCTAGAACCGAAGAACGCTGAGCAAGCACGAAACCTATGGAAGAAACGTGGAAGACTCCTAGTAGTTGAAAGAGGTTGGTTGAGCACCTACACCGCCCTAGCCGTATACTTAGATGAAGAGGTCTTATCAAACGTCTGGTGGCCCATCAAAGTCGATGACGACGTAGCCAAGATCCTCGCTGTGTGGTTAAACTCAACATTCGGCATCCTGCTCCTACTCTCAATAGCGGAAGTAACTCGAGGCCCATGGGTGAAATTTAAGAAGGATATGCTTTCAGATATGCCTATACTCGACATAAACGCTCTAACAAACAAAGATAAGAAACACATCATCCAACTCTTCGACGAAAAGATCCGCAACCTACAACTAAAACCCCTACCAGAAGAATTCGCCAACCCAGAGGCTAGAAGAGTCATCGACGAAGCAATAAGCGAAGCACTCAACCTCAAAATAAAACTAGACACCATCTACAACCTACTCTCAAACGAACCCATGCTTAAAGGCAGATAACCCCATCAACCTCCAACAAAACACATAACTAAAAGAACATCACCACACATCCCCAAGGTGTTCACTTGAAAAAGATTGTAAGAACCGTATGCGGAGGCTGCATGAGCGAATGCGGCGCCCTAGTGCACGTTGAAGATGGAAGAGCGGTCAAAATAGAAGGAGACCCAAACCACCCCTTAAACGCCGGATATATGTGCCCAAAAGGGCTGTCCTTTCTGCAACTACAATACCACCCAGACAGACTCAAGCATCCCCTTAAGAGAATAGGCGCTAAAGGAGCTGGCAAATGGCAACAAATAACGTGGGAAGAAGCATTAAACGAAATAAGCAGCGAACTCTCAAGAATAAGAGATCAATACGGCCCTGAAGCCATAGCGGTCTCATACGGAACCTACCCAAAACGAGTAGCCATAGGGCTAAGCATATTCCTAGCAGCCCTAGGCTCACCCAACCAACTCATCGGAAACTGCCACTACTGCTACACACCACACCTAATAGCCGACCTACTCACCTGCGGAGAAGTCTACACCTGCGAACTAGGAGTCCCAGATTACAAAAAAAGCAGATGCATACTCCTCTGGGGCTTCAACCCACTACACACCTACCCACCACTAGGCAGAAAGATCGTCGAAGCTAAAAGAAAAGGCTCAAAGCTCATAGTCATAGACCCCCGCCACACAGAACTAGCATCCATGGCTGATCTATGGCTACAGATACGACCAGGCACAGACGGCGCATTAGCCCTCGGAATGCTCAACATCATAATAAACAAAGGGCTCTACGACTCCAACTTCGTAAACAACTGGTGCTACGGGTTCGACAAACTCGCTGAGAGAGTAAAAGAATACACACCTGAAAAGGTCGAAAAGATCACCTGGATACCTAAAGAGGACATAATCAAAGCAGCCGAACTCTACGCAACCTCAAAACCAGCATCACTCCAATCCCACCTCGGAGTCTCAATGAGCTACAACTCCGTGCAAGCAAGCAGAGCCCTATCAATCCTCGTAGCAATAACAGGCAACCTCGACATAAAAGGAGGAGCCGAACTACCAAACTACCCAATAAAACTAACCTACATGAACATAAAGAAACACCTCCGCCTAAACAAAGAAATCGAAAAAAGAACCATAGGCGCCAACACCTACCCCCTCCTCTCAGGACCAAACTCATTCAGATGCCTCACACCCCCCAAGCGTCTTTGAAGCCATGCTAACAGGCAAACCATACCCAATCAAAGCACTAATCCTAACCTCAAATCTAGCAGTGAGCTTCGAAGACAGCAAAACAGTTGTTAAAGCCCTAAAAAATCTAGAGCTACTAGTCGTCATGGACTTCTTCATGACACCCTCAGCCGAGCTCGCAGATTACGTCCTACCATCAGCAACATACTTGGAGTGCGACGATATATGCGATGCCTTCACATACACAAATTTCATCGCCGCACGCCAAAAAGCCATAGAACCAGTAGGTGAATGCAGAGACGACAACGAAGTCCTCTTCGAGCTCATAAGAAGGATGGGGCTCAAAACACCCTTCCCAGTAACAACATACCGAGAATTTCTAGACTACCGCTTGAAAGAATTAGGCATAACCTTCGACGAATTCAAAGAAAAAAAATACGTATTCTCCAACGATGTTGAAAGAAGATACGAAAAAGGGATGCTAAGAGAGGATGGCAAACCAGGCTTCAAAACACCCACAGGCAAATGCGAGCTATACTCAACACTACTAGAAAGATTCGGCTACGATCCACTACCAAACTACGTTGAACCACCCGAAAGCCCATACTCCACACCAGACCTAGCAAAAGAATACCCGCTCATCCTCATAACTGGCGCTAGACACATATCCTCCTACCAGACCATGGGTCACAACATCCCACGCCTACGAGAGCTACTCCCGAACCCAATAGTAGAAATACACCCTGAAACCGCAGCGAAGCTCAACATCAAAAACGGCGACTGGGTCTACATACAAACACCAGCAAGCAGCGAAAAAGTGAAGATGCAAGCAGTGCTCACACGAGGCATCCACCCACAAGTCGTCTCAGCACAAGCCCTATGGTGGTATCCAGAAGGCGAAACCTACGAAAAAAGAGCCTACGAACCAAACATAAACGTGATAATCCCCCTAAAGCCCCCCTACGGCTACGAACCCATAGTCGGAACAAACGTGATGAGAGGAAAGCTATGCAAAATCAGCAAAGCTGAGGACTAAACAAACAGCGAAGAAAACCTCTACAACCAACACAAATCTACATAACGACACCACAAAGTCAATAGCAAACAAAACAAACAACTAACCCAATCAGATGCGGGCCCGCGGGGATTCGAACCCCGGATCTCCGGCTAACCCCTCTCTCTTTTGAACCGGAGGCCAGCGCCTTGGTCCACTCTAGGCTGAACTTACTAGGCCACGGGCCCTCAGCCTTTACATGCTCTGAAGGCTCTGTTATAACCTTATCAAAAAGATGATATACCATGATCTTTAACCGTGAGATAGAAGCATTGAACCCGAAGGCTTTCGCTGTCGATGTAGATGGCACGATCACCGAGGATGGTGGTGTTGTCAATCTAGAGGCTGTTTTCGCGCTAAGGTGGATGGAGAAGTTTGGTCTACGCGTAATCTTAACTAGCGGCAGAACCCCGCTCGAGCTCTTCGCCTTAGCAATCTACCTAGGCACCACCAGAGTTATCGTTGGTGAAAACGGTGGTGTAGTAGCAATCTCCCCGACCACGATGGCTCTCTTAGCGGATAGATCCGTCTGCTTAGAAGCCTATGAAATCCTATCTAGAAGCATAGAAGGTGTTAAGATCAAACCCGTCTTCCCAAGGTTCACAGATGTTGTGCTCGAGAGGAGCTTTGACATCGAAGCTGGAAGAAGGGTGATAGAGCAGCATAACCTACCTGTGCAGCTGAACGACTCAAAGTACGCCTACCACATAAACCAAAGGGAGGTAAGCAAGGCGACTGGGTTGATGGTAGCATTAAAGCACCTCACCATAGATCCTGAGGATACCATAGCAATAGGGGACAGCGAAACAGACATACCCATGTTCAAACTCTGCGGCTACAGCATAGCCCTAGCCAACGCACCAACAGAAGCGAAGCTCGCAGCAAAACACGTCACAAAAAGCGAAAACGGCGAAGGGCTGGTAGAAGCCCTCAACCACGTCGCAGAAGAGTTCTTTAAAGTGAAGATAGATAGGTTCAACCAAGATTGAGCTTCCGAGAGTTCAAAGAGCAAGCTAAGAGCACTGTGGAAGAAGCGCTGAAGAAACTAGACTACCCTACAGTAGAATTCAACATCAGCGAACCCCCTGAAGAACAATATGGAGACCTCGCAGCCAACACAGCCTTCACCCTAGCCAAACATCTGAGAAGACCACCCCTAGAGGTGGCCAAGAAGATAGTCTCAGAAATAAAACTCAGCGAAGACAGCCTAATTGAGAGTGTAACAGCAGATCCACCCGGCTACATCAACTTCAAACTAAACTACAACCTCTTAGCTGAAAAGCTTCTCCCAAACCTGAGAAGCAGCGAGCAGGTCAAGCCAATTAATATAGGAAGAGGGATTAAAGTTACGGTCGAACACACGAGCGTCAACCCAAACAAGGCGCTTCACGTAGGGCATCTAAGAAACGTGGCTATAGGCGATGTGATCTACAGGTTGCTCAAACACAGCGGCTACGATGTGAAGGTTCTGAACTACATAGACGATTCTGGCGCCCAAGTAGCTGATGTAATCGTCGGCTTCCTATACTGCAACTTTAAACCAGAAGCACCCCAAGGAGAAAAGTTCGACCACTACTGCGGCGACACCGTCTACGTAAAGGTGAACGAAATGTATGAGCAGAACCCAGCGCTC
This sequence comes from Nitrososphaerota archaeon, assembly GCA_011605775.1. NCBI lineage: Archaea > Thermoproteati > Nitrososphaerota > Nitrososphaerota archaeon. The sequence continues at coordinate 4,989 of JAAOZN010000021.1, forward strand.
CTAGAGAAGCAGAAACAAGTTCTAAAAGAGTTAGAGGATCAGAACAGCGAAGTATCACGTCTAGCGAAGAAGATTACCACTAAGATCGTAGAGGAGCAGCTGAAGACCTGCTGGAGGTTCGGAGCAAGATACGACTGCCTCAACTTCGAATCACACATAATCCACTCCAGACTCTGGGAAAGGTTATTCGAGGAGTTAAAGAGGAGAGGCATAGTCAAGTTCGTTAAGGAGGGTAGGCTCAAAGGGTGTTGGATAGTCGAAGTAGAGGGCGAGGAGGAAGGTGAGGAGAAGGTTCTGGTTAGGGCTGATGGCACAGCAACCTACGTAGCCAAGGACATACCGTATGCAGCCTGGAAGCTCGGCTTAGTCGACGACCCCTTCCTCTATATAGAGTATGTGAAGCAGCCTGATGGAACAACCCTCTGGGCGACAGACTTGGCTCAAGGCTGTGTGAAACAGGACTTCTATGGTGCGGAGAAGAGCATCGTGGTTATAGATGTGAGGCAGAGTAGGCTTCAGAGAATCATCAAATCTATACTTAAGCAGATCGCAGGCGAAACTGTGGAGGAGCGTTACGTGCACCTAGGGTATGCAGTTGTCTCACTCTCACCACAGACAGCAAAAGAGATGGGTTTCACAGAGGAAGAGCGCCTCCTCCACATGTCTGGCAGAAAAGGGATCTACTTGAACGCTGATGATGTATTAGATACTCTCAAGAAGAAGGCGTTAGAAGAGACGATAAAGCGAAACCCTGGGGAGAATTTGAAGTGGTGTGAGAGGGTTTCGGAAAGTATAGCCGTAGCAGCCCTCAGATTCGACCTACTCAAACAAGATCTGGATAAGATAGTCGTCTTCGACCTGAACAAAGCGCTGAGGCTTGAAGGAGATACAGGACCCTACATACTCTACTCCTACGTCAGAGCCAGCCGGATACTTGAGAAGGCTTCTGCAGAGGGCCTAACCCCCTCAACCTCCAAGCCAACTATCACACAGCCATCGGAGAAGAAGCTGCTCAAAGAACTCTCGAAGTTCGACCTAGTAGTTGAAGAGGCTGTAAAGACCCTTTCACCCAAGACACTAGCTAAGTACGCAATAGAGCTAGCAACACTATTCAACAACTTCTATGAGAGCGCACCTGTTTTGAGCTGCTCTGACGAGGAGGTTAGAGCTAGTAGGCTTATGCTGGTAACAGCGTTTAAAGCGGTTTTAGGTAAGACGATGGATCTGCTGGGTCTACCTGTGGTTGAGCGGATGTAGTGTAGCGCTACCTGTGCCTCGCTTTTATGAAGCCTCTGATCTTCTCAAAAGCCTCCTCTAACACCTCTAGAGGTGGTAGAAAGACCATTCGGAAGTGGTCTGAGCCATACTCTTCGCCGAAGCCTGAGCCGTGCACCAGTGTAACACCGGTCTCCTTCAAAAGATCGAGCACAAACTCTTTATCAGAAGACCATCTTGTGCCTCTGAGGTTTATCTTCGGGAAGAGGTAGAAGGCTCCTTTTGGTGTGGCTGCACTCATCAGCTCTATCTCTTGAATAGCCTTTAAACAGTAGTCTCTCCTCTCCTTAAGCTTCCTAATCATGTCTTGAATATGGTCTCTAGGTCCTTTTAGTGCCGCTACACCAGCCTTCTGGACCGGTGTGTTGGGGCAGAGCCTAACCCTAGCCAGCCTCAGAAGCCCCTCCTTAACCTCTTTTAGCTTCGTTTCCCCGTCTTTAAGGTAGATGTAGCCTAGCCTCCAGCCGGTCATTAGATGAGCCTTCGAGAAGCCGTTTAAACCGATCAGATTGACATCTTTGGCCAAGGACGCTGCTGGTGTGAAGCTGCTCTCAAAGATTATTTCATCGTAGATTTCATCAGCTATAAGGATAAGGTTGTTTTCAGCAGCTATCTGAACGACTTCTCTAACCACTTTGGCGTCGTAAAGTGCGCCCGTAGGATTATTTGGGTTGATAAGTAGAATCGCCTTCGTACGCTTACTTAACCTGCTTCTGAGGTGTTCTAAGTCAGGAGCCCAGCCCTCCTCCTCTACTGTGCGGTAGGCTACCGCCTTACCACCATAGAACCTTATGTAAGCGTTGTAGCTTGGGTAGCCTGGTGAAGGTACTAGGATTTCGTCGCCAGCTTCAACCAAGACCCCTGTCAGCATCTGTATACCCTCAGATATCCCGTTTGTGATTATAACATCGTCCTCAGATATTTCGCCACCCATCTTATTTAACCGCTCAGCTATCGCCTTACGCAGCTCAGGCAGCCCCTCAGAAGGCCCATACATGTTATGGTCTTCTTGAACCGCCTTTATCAGAGCATCCTTGATGTGCTGAGGCGTCTTAAAGTCGAATTTAACGGGATCACCTATATTAAGAGGTATAATCTTCACACCAGATTTAGAGAGCTTGGCAGCCAACGCAGCGACCTCTCTGATAGCGTACTCAACTTCACCCACTCTAGCAGCTACACTCACCAAACCAACCACACCTAAGCCTATACACCCCACTACTATAAGCCTACCGAATCAATCCAAGGAAAAGGTCAAAAACCCAGATCAACCAACTATAAGAAGGCAGCCCGGTCGTCTAGCGGCCAACCCAAAGGGCTAGGGATACCGGCCTCTGGATCCCAAATGGGTAAGAGGGGTTAGCCGGTGACGGCAGTTCGAATCTGCCCCGGGCTACCAACCTACCTCCGCTTTCACATCTTTCTTGTTGCTGCTCCTACATAGCTTAGTGGAGTTTGTCCTTTCTATCAACAAGTTCTCCTTTAAGATAGGCTTCTAATGCTTCTTCGACATTAGGTTTGTCGGTTACTATTGGTTTGATCCCGTTAGCCCTAAAGTCTTCGTATATTCTCCAACCCATGCCGAAGCTGATCACTGCCTCACAATCTTTTATGCTGCTGATCATAGATCTATGGTCGCATTCACCGTGCCTCATTCCTCCACCAGCTACCCTCCTCAACTCCTTATTCTTTATCCTCCCATCCTCTACTTCCACAACTAGGAAAGATCTGGCTCTACCTAAGTGTGGGCTTATCGTCATACCATCATCTGTTGCTATTGCTATCTTCACTTCCCCCACCAGATACACTTATATAGTTATGAATATTTATTCTTTATGATGCCTAGACCAAGGTGCTGCAGAAGGATTTCCATCACACCTAGAGTCCTCTACTATAAGCCAAAAGGTATACCACTAATAGATTTAGATGAGGTGGTTATCGCAGCAGACGAATTAGAAGCCTTACGGTTATCCGATCTTTTGGGCCTAGAGCAGACGAAGGCTGCGGAGCAGATGGGCATCTCACAGCCAACCCTAAACAGAATCTTAACAGCAGCCCGCAAGAAGATCGCAGACGCCTTGGTCAACGGCAAAGCTATCCGAATCGAAAGGGAGGTGAGATGTTAAGTGAGATATGGTAGAACAGAGGCGAAAAGGAAGTTCAAGTGCTAGGAGTGCAACCACACTTGGGACGAACCTTATGGAACAGGAAGACCAAGAAACTGCCCCAAGTGCGGCAGCACAAACATCCATAGAGCGCCTGAAGACCGTGGATATACGAGACGAGCAAATCTTCTAGCAGTTAATGCTCAACATCTAATGTACGTTTATAGAATCGATAATCCGCATTTTCTGTTTTTCCCAATAGCGAGTAAATACCTTTATGTTGCCTTATTTGTAAGGTGATCAGATCGGTTTGGGGTAGATTATGTCCGGCAGCATCAGAGATATTATGGAGGATTTCGCTAAAGGCGGCTTCACACTCTTTATCGGAAATAGCGCCGCATCAATCATATTGGCGGTAGGCTCCATCATCGTAGCTAGGCTCATCGGGCCCGAAGGGTTGGGGCTGTATGCGCTCTCACTCACCATCCCCTCGATCCTCGTAGGTCTCATAGACCTCGGGATAAACCCTGCTGTAACCTACTATTCAGCCAAGCTTAGGGTTGAGGGTAGATTAGAGCTACTCTCTAAGACGCTCAAAGCAGCGTACATCAATAGGGTAAGCGTAGGGCTTTTGGTTACGGTTGTCTTTTTCTTCTACTCCAACCACATATCATCTTTTCTAAATAGACCTGAAGCTTCCACACTAATCCAGATCTCATCGCTGCTGATCATTGCGCAGTCACTCTTTAACCTAAATAACTCCGCTTTTTTAGGGCTTGAAAAAA
>JAAOZN010000022.1 GCA_011605775.1 Nitrososphaerota archaeon
GAGCGGCAAGCAGCACACCGTAGATTATCCCACCGTTATGCACGATCTCTATTGGTGCAAAGGAGGTTAGGTCGACTCGATCTAAGACAACAGGACCATGCAGGAACCACACCAGGAGTAGGGTTAGGATCGCTAAACCTAAGGTGAATAGCGCTGATGCCTTCTTAGAGGTGTAGAGTAGGCGCGAGACACCAGTCCAATCATAGTTTGTTATCAGATGGCGTCTCATAGACATAATCGACTCCGCTGGTTCAACACCTTTAGGGCAGCTTATAGTGCAGTCGCCGCAGTAGTAGCAGAGCCAAGGTCCGGTGTGCTGAAGCCTCTCCTCCTTCCCTTCGTCTCTGCTATCTACTGTGAAGCGGTAGAGTGTGGTAACCTGTGCCGGTCCGGGGAAGCTTTCGTTTGACTTAACTACTGGGCAGGCGGAGTAGCAGAGCCCACACTTTATGCATAGTGTGTTGTTCCAGTATTTCTGAAGGTCTTCGGGCATCTGGATGAACTCTGTCTCTTTTTTCATAGCTTCCTCTGGTTTAATGAGATAGGGTTTGATTGGCCTGTACTTTTCGAAGAAGGGTTTTAGATCTGGGACAAGATCTTTGATCATCGGTAGGTTCTGTAGTGGAGTAACTGTTATGGTGTCTGTGCCTAAATCGAGGAGCTGAGTGTAGCAGGCTAAAACGTGTCTACCGTTAGCTATAACGGAGCAGCTTCCACAGATGCCCATTCTGCAAGAGTGCCTTACGGTCAGTGTGCCATCTAGATTGTCTCTGACGTAAAGGAGAGCGTCTAGTAGTGTCATGCCCTTCTTAGCAGGCACCTTATATGTTGAGGTCACATACTGCTTCTTCTCTGGATTATATCGCACTATGTTGAGTGTAACCATCTTACCTTTTTCCAAGAGCCCCGCTCACCTCAATACTTTCTCTCAACAGGCTGCCATTTAGTTATCGTGACAGGGGCATAGTCAATTCTAGGTCCATCTACCGTATAGTAGACTAAAGTATGCTTGAGCCAGTTCACATCGTCACGCTTCGGGTAGTCTACTCTAGAGTGAGCACCCCTAGATTCCTTTCTGTTTAAGGCTGAAAGAGCGGTAACATCAGCCAACTCAAGCATACAGTCAAGCTCAAGCGCGTTTATCAAACCTAAGTTAAACACTCTTGAGCTATCTTCAACTTTAGCCCTCTTGAACTTCTCTTTTAAAGCCCTTATTTCCTTAACGGCCTCTGCTAGACGCTGCTCATCTCTAAAGATCCAGACCTTCTCGTTCATAACATTCATCATCTGCGTCTTAATTTCTGAAATCCTCTCACCTCCCTCATTCCCCAATATCTGGTCAAATACACGCTTTTCCTCCTCAGCAAGCCTCTCTTTCGGTAGATCAGGGAATTCTGATTTTTGAGCTAGAGTAGCGGCCTTTTCGCCAGCGACAGCCCCAAAGACCAAGCACTCTGCTGTAGAGTTGGAGCCGAGTCTATTGGCTCCGTGTAGGCTTAGGCAAGAGCATTCTCCAGCAGCAAATAGGTGAGGTAATGGTGTTTCTGTCATATTCGCTCTTATGCCACCCATAGAGTAGTGGGCAGCTGGTGCTATAGGTATGGGTTCGTGTACTGGATCTATGCCCACCAGTCTTTGTGTTACTTCACGTATGTAAGGTAGGCGTTCATTAATCTTCTCCTCGCCTAAGTGTGTGAGGTCAAGGGCTATGTATGGTCCGTCTGGTCCTTCAAAAGCCCTACCCTCCATTATTTCAGTCATCTCAGCCCTAGCTACTATATCACGTGGAGCGAGTTCCATCATCTTTTTCGCATACCTCTCCATAAACCTCTCACCGCTCCTATTTTTGAGGTAGCCACCTTCACCACGTGCCGCCTCACTTATCAACACCCCACTAGGCACAAGGCCTGTAGGGTGGAATTGAACGAATTCCATATCCTGTAACGGCGCACCAGCCCTATACGCTAATACCATGCCGTCGCCTGTTGCAGTGTAGGAGTAGGTTGTAAAACGGTAGATTCTGCAGGCCCCTCCAGTAGCCATTATTATCGCTTTAGCACGAAACGCACTCATGGTACCTGTCTTAAGGTCGATCGCTGTAAGACCTTTTGCACGCCCCTCTTCAGCTATAAGGGATGTTACGTACCACTCGTCATAAAATTTTATGGTATCGTATGCCAAAGCGCGCCCATATAATGTATGCATCTCTTGGAAGCCTACTAGATCTGCTGAATAGCAAGCTCTAGGGAAGCTATGCCCCCCGAAAGGTCGCTGAGCTATCTTACCATCAGGGGTTCTGCTCCAAGGCATACCCCAATGCTCAAGCCTAACAATCTCTTCGCTGATTCTTTTTACAAAAAATTCAACAACATCTTGATCAGCTAAAAAATCACTCCCCTTAACAGTGTCCCAAGCGTGCATCTCATGGCTATCTCCCTCCCTCATAACCGCCGCAGTCCCTCCTTGTGCACAAACGGAATGTGATCTCGTAGGATACACCTTTGAA
>JAAOZN010000023.1 GCA_011605775.1 Nitrososphaerota archaeon
GCCCCTCACTCGGCTAGATACTAGGCTTTAACAGACCGCGAATCCATCGATTGGAGTGAGGTCAAAACGGTTTAAATCTTGAACAAGACCACCCTAGCCACGTGTATTAAGCTGCTTACGTAAAGCGCTACCGCTAACCATACGTGGATTCTCCTCCAAAACCTAAACGGCTTCACTAACCTTATGCGAGTGTATAGGTACCTACCTATTAGACCGCTTAACCCGCAGACCGCCAACATCCACGTTGCCAGCCCAGAAGCCCACCAGGCCTGCAGGCAGCCCGGTCAGCAGATCGATACACTTGAACGGACTCCAGTATTTGAACAAGAAGGGTAGTCCTGCGTGGATAAACACCGCTGCTGAGCCGAAGCAGCTCAAATATATGTGGATCTTCAGAAGCAGCGGGCGCCAATGCGCTGCTCGCTTAAACGGTAGCCTCTTAACTACACTGTAGATCTGGGCTACGAGGAGCAGAATGGTCCCGAAGTATCCGAGCCTATACCCAAGCCAAGAACCACCTTTCAAATCCTTGAGCACATAAATCGGCATCGGTCTAGCTTAGATTTATGCGGAAGCAGCTAATTATTTCTCTAAGGGGAGGGGTTGATCGGTCAGGTGAAGAGGGTGAGTGAGAAGTATAGTATGGCTATGTTTAGTATCGTAACTGGGAGACCGATTTTGATGAATTCGAAGAATCCGAGGGTGTGTCCTCTGTTCTCAGCTTCCTCTACTATAATTAGGTTGCTTGCAGCACCTATCAAAGTGAGGTTTCCAGCTAATGTGCTTCCACCAGCTAAAGCGATCCAAGCGTATTTATCAAGCGGCTCATAGCCCGAAGCCTTCATGATAGGCAGGTAGAGCGCTACCATAGGTACGTTACTCAATAGTTGGCTGAGTAGGACGGAAGCAGCCAGTATTGCGAGGAGTGAAGTGGTTGGGTTACCTTTGCTTAAGGGTGGTAGGTAGGAGGATATTTGAGTGATGACACCAGCGTCCCAAACGGCTTGCATTAACACGAACAGCGAGGCGAACAAGACTAGGATGCTCCAATCGAGCTTCTTCAGAATTTCTCGCCTCCTGTTGGTTAAGAGTAGGAGGATCGATGCGCCGAGTAGAGAGACTTCGCTTATGCCGAACTGGGTCTTAAACCCTATGGTTTCGAACACATTAATCAGCACGATTCCAGCAACGGTTAGTGTGAGTAGGGTGGTTGTTTGCTTAGCGAGTCTTTGATCTGTTATCCTACTTTCTTTCAGCGAAGCCTCAAGATCTATAAGCTGGGTGAAGTTTTTTCTCGCAGATCTGAGCTCAGCTCGATAAAATAAGATTATGATGAGGCTTGTTAGAAGAAGGTTTGCTATGGTTGGTAGGAGGAGATAATGCACGAAGGTTATGACTGGCGCTGGCATTCCGCTTGTAAGTGCGATGAGTAGATTTTGAGGGTTCCCCATCGGGGTTAATGCACTTCCTATGGTGACTGAGAAGGCTAATGCTAGAAGAAGGGGCTTAGGTGATATATGCATCTTCCTAGCGAGTGAAAGCATAATCGGGGTACCCATAAGAGCGAGTGTGTCATTCATCAACACCGCTGCAGCTAGCCCGAAGACGAAAAATGTTAGGTAGATGACGTCCTCCGGCTTTTTAGCTTTCAAAAAGAGCTTTGCCGCTACATCTTCGAGCACGCCTGAAACATCCAAGGCGGTTACGAATGCGAACATGCTGAAGAGAAAGACTATCACCTCTAAGTTGATAGCTTTGTAAGCTTCTGAAACTTCGATTGTTCCTGTGAACACCATCGCGACCGCGCCGATAAGCATAATCGACCAGATAGGTAAGCCACGCCCTCTTATATTGCGAAAGGCAATCGCACCATATGTTGCTGCAAAGATCACTGTAGCCAATGTGTATTTGAGGTTGTCTGGTTGCAATTTCGCTGCTGGTAGGCTTCGAGTTATCAAAATATAAACGTAGTCGCCTGTGAATTCGGCTCTAGATGGATTTTTATACAAGCCCTTCTTATCGTGGATGGAGAAGGATGTTTGAGAGAACCTTTAAGGTAGTCTTCCTAGGCGATAGAGGGGTTGGAAAGACTACCCTCCTTTACAGAATTTCACCAGCGGCTTCTGGACCTGAGCACATCCCGTTTTTGAAAGCAAATATCTTGGAAAGGGATTTTACACTCTCAAAATACCTGTTTAAGCTACTCTTTTGGGAAATAGAACCCACAGCAACTAGAGAGGTTATCAACAAAATCTTCGCTGATGCGGATGCAATAGTTACACTATTTGATGTCTGTAACCTAGGAACCTTAGATGCGGCGGAGAAGCGGTATAATCTAATCAGCTTTTTGCGGAAACAATCTCGCTGGTTGGTTGGGAACAAGATTGATCTGGCTGAGCGCAGGACTGTTTTTGAAAGTGAGGCTACGAAGCTTGCTGAGAGATTGAACGCCAACTATATAGAGATCTCAGCTAAAACAGGCGACAATGTGGAAAAGTTTCTGGTATCGCTTCTCAAGGATCTGTTAAGAGCAAGGCTGGAGGAGATTGAAGTAACATTAAGGGTGTAGTGTTTGAGCAACACCTCTGCCTTCTTCCGTAGACGTGAAGTGCAAGATATTCTTAAAGCACTCATCGACAAAGAAATCAAAACCATCGAGCCCTCGCTGAGCTTCGATCTGGGAGTATGCTACGAAGCCATCAGCGTATCTATTAAAAAGGAGGAGAAAGAGATCATAGAGATACTTGAGGAGTTAGCTGACCGAGGAATTTTGGAGCGAGAAATAACAGGCAACATAGCAGTATGCCCAATCTGCGGCTCACATAAGCTAATGATGGAACTCTGCTGCCCCACTTGCAAAAGTAGGAGAATCGTTAAAGGCGGTATGATCGAACATATAAAATGCGGCTACGTAGACCTAGAGGAACTCTTCCGAAACGAAGACCGGCTTATCTGCCCAAAATGCGGCAAGACACTAACAATCATAGGTGTAGATTATAGAAAACCTGGTGTGGTCTATAAATGCTTGAGTTGCGGCACACTCACACCAACCGCTGAAAAACACTACATCTGCAACAAGACCCACCCCTTTGACGAACACAACATACTAATGAGGCCCATCGCATCATACACATTCAATCCCGAAAAGAGGGTACTTGTCGAAAAGGAGCTTATAGAATTTGATTCCGTGCTTGAAGGTTTTAGAGAGGTTGGGTGGATAGTTGAATCTCCAGCTATCGTCGAAGGTGAAAGCGGAGTTCAGCACCAATTCTCATTCAGCATATGGTTCCAGCCACGCCCTTCAGATGGAAGATGGCCTGATCTTGTCGCTGATCACTATGCTGAAGAAAATGAGGTTGAGTCGACAAATCTCTTAGCCTTTCAAGCGAAGGCGATGGATGTCCACTCTAAAGAGAAGATCCTGGTAGCTATGCCGTGCCTAGACAAGAATGCCAAGCTGTTGGCTAAGGGTTTCGGTATAACTACAGTAGAAGCAAGCACCGCAACTGAAGTAAAAGAGAAGTTAAAACAAGCCCTACTGGATATTAAGCAGAAGCGTAGTAGAGAGGGTTTAAAGGCAGAGAAAGAGGCGCTGGAAGAAGCTCTTAAAGAGCTAGGAGGCACACTAGATCGAACATAATGAAATATGCTCTAACACTAGCGCTTTCGGTAATAGTAGTGAGCTTTTTTCTAATTTTTGTGCTTAACCCCAGTTTCAACATCCTAGGTTTCTCTGTTTACGAGCTTCTATGGGTTCTCCTCATACCTATTGTCGTTGATGCGCCTCAAACGTTTGCGAAGGGGCTTATACTGCTTTACGGTAGGAACACCAAACCTACCTCTACCTGCCAACTTAAACCCCTCCCCCAGATTTCGGTAATAATACCTGCGCACAACGAAGGAGAGTATATTCAGAATACTTTGGAGAGTGTATTGGAAGACCCTTATCCAAACAAGGAGGTTATTGTGGTTGATGACGGCTCAACTGATGCAACCTACGTTAAGGCTATGATGTACGCTGACAACCAGAGGGTAAGGGTGATTAGGCGAGAAAAGGCCAGCGGGACAAAGGCGAGAGCCGTGAACTACGGCTTCGTCTTCACAAAAGGTGAGATAATAATCGTTATCGACGGAGATACCCTCGTCGAGAGAGGCGCTATACAAAAGATCATAGAGCCCCTCCATACAAGTGATGATGCAATAGCAGTCGCCGGAAACGTAAGAGTAGTTAACAAGGTCAACTTACTAACTAGGCTACAAGCCACGAATACCTTTGCAGCATGGAACTTGGGCGAAGATGGCAGAGCCTCTTCAGCGGCATACTCGTCATACCGGGCGCGTTCGGAGCCTTCAGAAGAGAAGTGTTCGAATCACTCGGCCGCATGCATCCGGATACGATTACCGAAGACTTCGACTTAACGGTTATGCTGCAGAAGGTCAGGAAGAGGCTGGTCTTTGCACCGGAAGCCGTAGCTTGGACACACGCACCTGAAGATTGGAGGGGTTGGATAAGGCAGAGGGTTAGGTGGGCGGTTGGACAGATCCAAGTGTATCGGAAGCATCTGAACATCCTCTTCAGAAGGAGGTTTGGATTATTCGGTTTATTTATTGTGCCTAATAGCATCTTTATGGACGTTGTTGCCTTGCTTCTAAGATTCGGCTGGGGTATTTACATCATCGCATCTTACACAATCGAGGTGCTTCTCAAACTCTCCCTTGTAATATTCGCTTTCTACCTTTTCCTAGAATTCTTCACCATCTTATTCGCAGCAGCGTTAACGCCTAGGAGAGAGGATGTGAAATACGCTATTCTTGCACCTATTATGGTCATCTTCTATAGACCCCTATACTCTATCGTCAGACTCTGGGCTTACTTGAAGGCTTTCTTAGGCCGGAGGGTTAGGTGGTGAAAGCTTTAATAAGAAGTTTAGAAGATTACCTTAGAACCAAAGGTGCGTTGTGAGAGGTGTTAACTTGCTTAAGAGCAAAGACATATTTGTTAAAGTTTATTCGCCTAACTCGCAGCTTGTAGAGTTCAGTATCTGCTTAAAGAATGTGCCAGGCGCTCTCGCCGAGGTCTCGAATCTACTAGCCAGCTTAGGAGTGAACATCTACTTAGGCTTCTTAAACTTCTACTCAGGTGAGGATAAAGGTAGGTGGGCGTTCATAGCTGAGCTTAAGGGGGGTAGGTGTCTCAGCAGAAGAGCTGGTAAATCGGATTAAAGGGTTAAGGAATGTTCTTGAAGTTGAATATATGCACGCCAAGTTCGACAGCCTACTTATAGATGTGATGCACTTTCCACTCCTTGTTATGGGTTTGAGAAGTTTCATCTTTAAAGTTGATACCTGGGGCAGTATAGCCGCCCATCTGCTGCAGCGGTTTGGGACAGGCGGGGCTGTTATACTCTATGAGATGGGCTTAAAGGCTGGAGAAGCACGTGCAAAAGAGGTTGTTGCTGAGGGTTTCAGCGGCTCGCTAGCGTTTGATGTGATTTTAGCTGAGCGTATTGGTCTCGGCTGGGGCATCCCTAAACTCCTTGAGTTTAACGAGAAGGAGGTAAAGGGGTCGCTGTTGGTGGAAGAACTCTTTGAATGCTTACCCTTTAAAGGAAAAGCAAAAGAGAGCAGAAGCCACCTTTTCAGAGGCTACTTAGTCGGGGTTATCCAACATCTCTTCAGCAAAAGGGTTAAGGTAGAGGAGGTTGAGTGCGTAGCAAAAGGAGATCAAGCATGCCTATTCAAGTTCGGGTGAAGGCGCTTACCTTAGTCCTCCTCTAAAGTGTATGCACTTCTCCGGATCCTCTGGGCAGAACTCTTTTGCGCCACAAGGGTGTATGGGTGCATCTGGGTCACATTCTTCTACACTAACAGCACCCTTCCCTTTACTGTGCCTCATTCTCCTCAAACCCCTTGATCAGATTATGTATTGCTCTGCCTAATTCTTCGCCCCGATACCCTCCTTCGAGTACGAAGAAGGTCGGTTTATTCAAGGTTCTTATGAGCATACCTATCTTTCTGTAGCTATCCTCGGTTAGGTTGAGGGATGCTAGGTCGCCTCTGTAGGTGTCGAATCCCGCTGAAACCGCTACCACCTCGAATCTATTTGCTTTCACACTAGCTAGGGCTTCGCTAAGTGTCTTCAAATA
>JAAOZN010000024.1 GCA_011605775.1 Nitrososphaerota archaeon
ACTCTTAGGCTACAGAGTCTACAACTACCTAAGCCAACACTTCAGGCAATATATATCGGAGGAGACGACGAGGAGGCTTGAAACCCTCATGGATCTTGTGGAGCAGGGAAAAGCCGATTACAATGAGATCTTAAAGGGGCTGCACCAAGAAATTCTGGAGATAAGAAAGGTCTGATAGAGGGCAAAAGCATCTATATGAGATTAAAGGTGTCTTTAACTTATCCGTTTTGTAAGAGTTTTCTCGTGTAGTTTTATTGCTGCGAGGACGAATGCTGTTGTGAAAGCGATGAGCGTTAAGAAGTCTACCGCGAGTGGGTTAAAAGCCTTTGTTTATGAAAAGCTGCCTAACCATGTCTGTGAAGTAGGTTAGTGGAGAAATCGAAGCTATTTCCCTCCCCCATTTAGGGAGTTATTCGAGTGGTATGAAGACTCCGCTTATGAAGACCAAAGGGAACTTTACAAGAGAGGATAGCATCATTGTTGTGGCTGGTATGTCTGTTGGCGGGTAAGCTGAAAGATAACCTCGTTATGTTGCTGTTAAAATATCTGGATCAGCTGCGGTTGGGATTTCTTAGAACAATCACTTTTTGTTGTAACCATAGTTACATTTAAAGATGGATGCCTACTTAATACTACGGGAAGGAAAGGAAAATGGATGAAACCCATAAGAGAGCTTTGCGAAGCGGCCTTATCGTGGTAGAAAAACTACTTCATGAAATATGTGACGATCTGGTTCAGAACGGCGACCACACCACACCTATCCTCTACGCTAAGATAAACGATGTCGACCCAAGAAGCGCGAAGAAACTTCTTAACCTCATCGAGTCAATGCTCGACGTAATTAGGCAGATTAAGGAGAAGTTTGACCTAGGGTCAAATCAAGAATCCATCCGTAGCCTAGTTTACAGCAGATTAAGTGAAATCTGGACCATTCTAGAAGATTTAAGACCGGAGAAGCTAAAAGCGTACGGTCAGATGTCCAAGGCTGATTCAGAGCTTTTGAGACCATATATCCTGAGATTATTGGGTATGCTTGATGATATTTTTCGCCTCCTTCGAAACACCCGTCCTGACGAGCGATGCGATTGATTATGATTTTCATTTGATTAGGGAACGCCCAGCAATCTATCCCTCAGCTTTGCTTTGCCTTTTAAGAATTTAAGACTCAGCCGACCCATCACGCCCCTATCCAAATAACTATGTTCGAACTTTTCCTGCACTTTTTCAGCAGCTGATTCTATTGTTCTGTATATGAATGAGTCGTCTCCTACATCAAGGAAGAGCATCTCCTCATTCAGCTTATTTAGAATAGCTCTACGCGCTTTGAATGCCCACTTCTCCATTCGCTCCTTAGTAATTATATCGGAATATTGTGGAAGAAGACCTTGCATCAAGTTCTTAACCATGGTGTGTAAGTCCTTTGGCTCATATGGAACCGCTGTATTTGCCTTCTTTACAAGCCTCATTCCCAGCCCCTCATAGAAGATTTCCGCTGGCGCATAGGGCGTTCTAGTCCCAAAGCCGCTGAGGTTCACAAGATAAGCCACTTCTACTTCGTCTTCTACCTTGCAGATGTAGGTCAGTCTATCGCTCGACAAGAATATTGGATAACCATCAACTCGAAAGACGAAGTCAAAATCCGGAGGTCTTCTATGAAGCTTCTGCACAACCTGAACTTTGCCTCTAAGGATATTGAAAGAGTTCGAGTGCAAGAATTTCGGGCCGAATTCTCGAAGTACATAATGATTACTTTCCTCGAGCTGAACAGCTGTGTTATCGTCGATTACGAGCACTGCACTTCGGTTAGAGTCCCAATTAGGATCCCAGTATATCCGAACCCCCTCCTTAAGAAAATCTTTAAGGTCCCACAGATTCTCTTGAATACTCTTCTCGTGCTCAGTCATATCCAATACGATTGAACCGAACGGAAGAAAGACATTGACCTCAACCCCACTCCTCCTTATGTTCAAGATAAAGTCTCTGTGCTCAAATAACTCGCCTACCTTTGGAAAGAAAGCGTCCAGTTTTACATGGGGTAAAAGCATAGACATTATCATCTAGATGATTACTAGAGAATTTAAATGTAACTGCGGTTACATCTGAATAAAGGCCCAGACCAGTAATTGTCAAACTCGGAGGCGCATCGCTCGCCTCGAGATTAACTCTATTCAGCAAGCCGCACAACTTCAAGCAATTTGTTGAAGCTAAAAGAAGTAACAATGGAAAAAATTTAAAGTGAATGGCAAGTGGTCCGAGCGGTAAAAACCTGATAGCGGAAGCATAAGTACGGGCCTAAGATTACTCAAATCTTGTTTAGTTAGTCGCTGCTCCCTAAATTCTATAATCGATTGTAGCTCCATCTGAAGAATATAATACCACGATTCTAACTCGTTGCCTGTAACTACGGTTACGTTTAAATCTTGCTGAAAGGAAGCTGATTGTTTGAGACCAAAAATGGTGCGCACAGAACGCTCAACACCATCAGCTTTGGAGACCAAGAAAAGCGTGATTGAGAAGAATCTTTCGAATATAAGTCTTCTCGAAGCCATCGAGAATTCTGACTCCTGTCCGCTATGCTATCTTTGGCTTAAGAGCGAGAGGAGATATTTGGAATATCTTCTCACCAATGAGGTAACGATGGATTCAGGGTTCAGAGAAAGAGTTCTATCTGCCAAAGGCTTCTGTAACCGTCACACCCACTTGCTTCACAAAGCCGCTCAGGGGGTGGGCACGGAAGACGGCTTGAGCTACGCCCTCTACATGCACAGTATTGTCGAAGAAGTCCGCAAAGAACTCGAGTCTCTACTCTTACATAATAGCGGTAGATCCACGTATAAAGGCATAGTTATATGGGGGAGGAAGCGGAAACAGACAATCACCCAGCTGGCAAAGGAGGTAAGCAAAGTGTATCAAGGGAAAAGGTGCTGCCCTGTGTGCGAATTTCTATGGTCCTCTGACCAGATGAACCTACACACCCTTCTCCATATGCTTGATGGGAAAGACTTCTGCGAAGAATTTAAGTCGTCGGGGGTGCTGTGCTTACCACACTTTGTGTCAGCTATTGAGATGGTCGGTAGAAGTAACCTCAAGAACCCAGCTGAAGTTGCCCACTCACTCATCGATCTTGAGGCAGGTCTCCTTGAGCGGCTACAAAGGCTCCTCTCTGAGTTCGTAAGAAAACAAGACTGGAAATTTAGAGAAGAGCCCCCTGGACCAGAGGTTAAAGCCAACTTCTTGGCTTTGAGTATACTTGTTGGTGTGGAAGGGCTTTATTCCTACAGCCTTAAGGCACACACTAAATTGGGATTCCGGGAAGGTCGATACGGACTTTTATTCACAAAGGAAGAATGAATGCAATGGTTGTGAGCAATAAAGTCGCTCGGAGCAGAGCTCTAAGATTCGTAGTCTTGCTTGGTTTGGTCAGCCTCTTCGCTGATATGACGTATGAAGGTGGGCGTAGTATTACAGGCCCTTACCTAGCGTTCTTGGGGGCAAGTGCTGCTGTTACAAGCATCGTAGCAGGATTGGGTGAGTTCATAGGCTACGGCTTACGTATGGTATCTGGGCATCTGGCCGATAGGACTGGCCGCTACTGGGCAATCACATTCATCGGATACGGCTTGAACCTATTCGCTGTTCCTCTCTTAGCCATCGCTGGCAACTGGGGTTTGGCTTCGTTTCTGATAATTACGGAGCGAATAGGGAAAGGCTTCAGGACTCCTGCTCGTGATGCCATGCTCTCCTACGCTACCTCTGAGACTGGGCGGGGTTGGGGATTTGGTCTTCACGAAGCCATGGATCAAATTGGCGCTGTATTGGGTCCGCTAGTGGTAGGTACGATTCTGTATTTTAATGGAAGCTTCTCTGAGAGCTTTGGGGGTTCTGCTGATACCCGCTCTCCTTGCTTTAAGTGTGTTGGTAGGTGCGAGACTGCTTTATCCGCACCCGAAGGAGCTGGAACCCTCTAAGGTTCAAAAGATAGGTGAAGCGTTACCTCGCGTATTCTGGTTTTACCTTGTTTTTGCGGGTCTCAGCGTAGCTGGCTACGCCCACTTTCAGCTGATTTCATATCACTTCTCATCATCTAGGCTGATCACGGATGCGCAGATTCCTGTGTTCTTCGCCGTCGCCATGGGAGTCGACGCCTTAGTAGCACTACTTGTTGGGCGTCTCTTTGATCAAGTAGGTTTGCTTGTGTTGGTAGCTGCTCCTCTCCTGAGTATACCTGTTGCCCCTCTGGCCTTTTCTATTGGCTATGGGGCAGCGCTACTCGGCGTAATCTTTTGGGGTGCCGCTATGGGTATTCAAGAAACTCTCATGAGGGCAGCGATAGCGGTTATGACTTCCGTTGAGAAGCGTAGCTCCGCCTACGGTATCTTCAATACGGTCTATGGGCTTTACTGGTTCATGGGAAGTGCAGCTATGGGCTTCTTATACGGCATCAGCATAGCCTACGTTATTATTTTCTCTCTCGCGCTTGAACTCTCGTCTTTAGTCTGTTTTCTTCTGCTGGGCTTACAAGCAATTAGACATCACTAGACGTGTTTAATTGCGCGTAATCGATACGCTTGTATCTGTAACGAAGCCTACATCAGAATATCTTTTAAGCTCCTTCGATAGACTGTATTTGATATAGATATGGGGAACTCTGTAGATAGCCCACCAGATAGCTGGCTCATAATTGCATACGACGTCCCCAATGAACCCTCCAAGCTCAGGCTTCGAGTGTGGAGGGAGATGAAGAAGGCTGGGGCGCTCTACCCTTCCTTCTCATTCTGCGTTCTGCCGAAAACAGCTAAATCTATGGAGCATGCTTTAAATGTAAAAAATAAGATCAAGGAATACGGGAAGGCAGTGATCCTTGAGGCGAAGGCGATCAGCGAAGAAGATCACAACACGATAATCACCCTCTTCCAGACGGAGAGAGAAAAACAATACGAAGAGATCCTAGAGGAATGTCAAGAATTCATCCAAGAAATCGAAAACAACATAGCAAGTCAAAAGTTGACAGACGAAGAGGTGGAAGAAATGGAGGAGAGCTTAGAGGGGCTTGAGCGCTGGTTTGAGAGGATCAGGACAATAGACTGGTTCACCGGCTCACCGAGTAGAGAGAAGGTTGAAAAGGCGCTAGGTGAGTGTAGAGATGCATTGGCGAATTTCGCCGAAAGAGCGCAAACCAAAAGGTTAACGCAACAACCCGAAGAGCCGAGAAAGAAATAGAGTGGATGTAACCACCGTTACATTTAAGAGGAACTCTTAACAACGAACTGCTTGGCATAAGATGCTGTTTAAGAGCCGGAAAAGCGACAAGGTCCGAATCAAACTCGACGAAAGTAAGAGAATAGAGGTAATACGCCTTATTCAACAAGAAGGCTGCCCAATATGCAGAGCGTGCAATGAGCATCTAGAAAAGGGGTGGTTCTGGTTCTTCACCGAGGCTTATAGCGAAGGCTCGCTAGTAAGTAAGTATATTGACTACTGGGGTTTCTGTGAAAAACATACCAGAATGGTGGCGAAGATCGGACCAAAATGGCAGAAGTCTGTAATCTACTCGTGGACGATCAACGATAAGATCCCTAGACTTCAACGCCTGTTCAAAGCGTTACAGACCTATAGTGAAAGCAACTTTGTCCAACGGATCGTTGCTTTAAGAGGCTGGAGGAAGATAATTAGAGACATTATGCCCAAGGGAGGCTGCGTCTTCTGCGAGAATATCGCCTACACAGCAAGGTACTATATCCGTGCTCTTCTTGATGCACTGGCTTATCCAGATGTGCGAGACCTCTATAGAAGGTCTCCAGGACTATGCATGCCACACTTCTTTCAAGCGCTTGAGCTACTTGACGAAAAATACGCACCTCAACTTAAAGAAATCTTAGAGGTTCAGATAGAGCATCTGGAGCAATTGAAGAAGGATTTTGAGGAATTTTTCAGAAAGGAGGACTATCGTTTCTCCCTTGAACCCAAGGGCAAAGAGCAACTTGCATGGCTTCGGGCAATGAAAATATTCTCAGGAGAGACATAGATACGACCTTGAAGCAGACTCAAAATGGGATAGGGATTAAAGAAATAAGGTTTCTTCTATGGGTTTCGATGCCTATGATTGTTAGTCCTCAAGTCTACTTCCCTCTCCCTCAAGCCCCAGGCTTACGTCACAAAAATAGAGAACGCTCATATATGGTTGGTAGTAGGTCATTTTCCTCTCATTTAACGTGCCGGTCTCCCGTTAACTACTCCTATCCAGATATGAGCGATAGAGAAATGGTGCGGGGGGTGGGATTTGAACCCACGAACGGCTGACCGAGCAGATCTTGAGTCTAGGCGTCGCTCTGCCCCCTTTTGTCGCCTACCTCAAGGGCTTTGACCTGGCTCGGGTTGGGGGTTCTTCACTAACCCCCGCGCCCCCCGCCTATAATCCCCTCTCCTCTACTCTGATTTAAACTGCTTCTATCTTTTTGGCGTAAATGCGGTCATTATTACGATGATTATTAGGAGAGCGACGAAGAAGATGGTGTATATTCTTGAGAGGCGTTTAGCTCGCTGCTGGCTCTTTATTTCGCTTTCTCTGCATTCGTTGGAGCAGTAGGTCTTTCCTACCGGTATGGCTTTGCCACACACCTTGCAGTGGGTGTGCGGAGGTATCTGGGTTTTTTGCTGTGACATCTCCACTCAGCCTACGATTAGCGTCCCTATATCTCTACCTCTCAACGTCTCTCTGATGGCTTCTACGCTGCATCGGATGATTCGTGTAGGTATCTTAGACCTCTCTATGATCTTGAGCGCGAGAGGGTCCATCAGCTCGTAGGTTCCAGCATATATCTCACCCTCCAATATGCGCCTCAACTCAACCACACTAATCTCTCTAAGCAGCTTCGCATCAGAGTACCTCCTAGGATCCTTATCGTAGACCCCCTCAACATCAGTAGCGTTCACAAAGAGAGATGCTGAAAGGCGTTCAGCGAGGAGCGCAGCTACCGCGTTTGTGCTCTGCCCAGGCTGGAAGCCGCCAGCAACAACCACTCTGCCTGTAAAAGACGCTTTAACCGCCTCATCTAACGTATGTGGCGGGTAAGGGTAGGCTGATTGGCCGAGTGCTACGATAAGGAGTTTAGCGTTTATTCTAGCGACATCTGTCCCGAATTCGTCTAGCGTCGATTGGTCCGCGCCAAGATTCTTCGCATAATCTATATAGCGCCTAGCCGCTTCGCCTCCACCCGTGATTACTGCGGGTATCTCAGCTTCTTTGATGGAGTCTCTTATTACTTGTGCTACTGCTTTGACTTCTTCAGAGCCTCTGTCGAATAGGCTGCCAGTAAGTTTGAGTATGACTCTCTTCTTCAATCTCTTAGGAAGAGTGGGGCATCGGATTATATTCTTAACGGTTTCAAATATTTCGTCTACTCAACCATCTTTAGCAGGTCTGAGGCGGTTATTATCCCTATTACCTTACTGTTTTCAGCAACCAGAACCGCTTTACAATACTTTATAAGCGGAAGTATCGCTTTTGCCGGGGTTGATACGTCAACAATAGGTGGTGGCGGGTCCGCTAAATCCCGAACTAGGGCTTTACCCACCTTCTCCGGGTCTCCGCTCATCATTCTCTTCATAATACCCTCCTCTGTAATCAAGCCAACAATCTTATCGCCATCAAGCACAGGTAACTGGCTGAAGCCTTGTCTTCTCATGACCTCAGCCGCAGAGGCCGCTGTATCTTTTACCGATGCGAAGACAACGCTCCTACTGCATATATCACCAGCCTTCGGCGAGTTCTTAGCCTCAAGCATACCGAGGACCTCAAATATCCTTCTGGCGGTCTCGTAGCTGGGTTTGCTTCTCCCAGATTCGATCTGGTTGATCAAAGAGGTGCTAACACCAACCAGCGAGGCTAACTTCCTCTGCGTCAAACCGAGCCTAAGCCTTATACGGCGAATCTCCTCCAGCTTCGGAAACATCACATCCACTAATTCATCTATCTAACCAGCCATATTATAAAGTTGTTCACCCCTCTCCACCCATTTGCATACTCTGGTACAAGTCAGAGTAGCGCCTAAAGAAGGGGTTAAAAAGGTTCAGGCTAACACAATGAGCGAGAAAAGGGTCGGAATCACAGATAGAGAATTGAAGGTTTATCTCTATTGCGAAAGTTGGCATATCTTCAAAATATCTGGATTACAGATGGTGAATCGAGAGGCATGGTTTGAGTATAGGTCTGATTAAGTTTATAAGATGTTAATCTGAAGGATCTTTGAACAAGGGTTGAAGGTGCTGGTAGAGGGCAGCGTCTCCTTAGCTTAAGGTGGATGGTGTGCCTACTTCAAGATCTGTGGCATTATATAGGGTGAAGCGTCTCCTCGCCGAGCTGTCAGAGAAGAAGGGTCGGGGGACTGAGCTGATCTCACTCTATATACCGCCAAAGAAGGCTCTGCACGAAGTCATATCAGCCCTAAGAGAAGAGTACGGCACAGCAGCCAACATCAAATCCGATACGACAAGAAACCATGTGATGGATGCGTTGGTCAAGACCATGCAGCGGCTCAAGCTCTACAAGACCACTCCAGAGAATGGGTTGGTGATCTTCTGCGGCGCCCTACCCACCGATGGACCTGGGAGCGAAGCCATCTTCCTGTACGAAGTCTACCCGCCTAAACCTGTTCAAACATACCTCTACAGATGTGACGACCACTTCCACCTGGACATACTAAGGGATATGCTGAAAGAGGAGAAGACCATAGGGCTGCTCTCCATAGACGCTACTGAAGCAGCCATAGGCGTCCTAGCAGGCTCACGGTTTGAAATAGTAGATGAAGTTACATCAGGGGTAAGCGGCAAACATAGGGCAGGGGGGCAATCCGCAAGAAGATTCGAGAGGTTAAGAGAAATGGAGCTCACAGAATACTATCACAGGGTAGCGAGGCACGCAAACAAAGCGCTACTAGAAGACCACAACGTCCAAGGTCTAATAGTAGGAGGACCAGGAGGTACAAAGGACGACTTCCTAAAAGGCGAATACCTCGACTATAGGCTGCGCAAAATGATCCTAGCAGTATTGGACACATCCTACGCCGGGCGAGAAGGGCTAAGAGAACTCGTCGACAAAGCCTCAGATATCCTTCAAGACATAAGGTTGATAGAAGAGAAGAAGCTCGTAACAAGGTTCCTGAAAGAGGTCAACTCAGCAGACGGCTTGGCGATCTACAGTGTTAAAGACGTCTTGGAAGCGCTGCAGAAAGGTAGCGTTGAAACAGTGTTGGTTTCAGAGGACCTCGACTGGATCCATTTGAAGATGGTCTGCGCAAAATGCGGCTCAACAAGAGAAGCTAACATCCCAAGATCAAACTACATTCAGGAAAAGCAGAAGCTGATCAGCACACCCTGCGAAAACTGCGGCTCACTAGAATTTGAGGTTTCAGAGCAAGACTTTATAGAATACCTAGCGGACCAAGCCTACCTCTCAGGGGCGAATGTTGAGGTAATATCTTCGCGAAGCGAAGAAGGTGAGATGCTGAAGAGCTTCGGCGGTCTAGCAGCGCTACTAAGATACAGATAAAAAGAGGGGTGCGTAACCAATGAAGATAAGCTGGAGGAGATACACCAAATACTTTGGCGGCTTAATCTGCTTCTTCGCAGGAATACACATAGGCAACGCATACGCTACAGGGTACTGGAGGTTCGACCCATTCAACGTAGGCTGGGATACCGTTGGGAGAGGCGTCATACTGCTCATAATAGGGCTACTCTTCATATACTGGTCAGAGCAAAAGCACTAGAAACTCTTTCCAAGCAGCATCATTCACTTGGAAGAACCAAGACTTACTACAATAAACAAAACCAAGGAAAACCCCAACACACAACAGGCGCTTAAAATTAACGAGTTATTCTACATCACCGGGTGTAGTCTTCCGTAGAAAGGTTTTGACGCCTTTTTACTCTGGCTCTCTAGCGATCAATATGGCAGAAACACGGGTTGTCAAGAGTAGAAGGGGTTGAAAAGTTGATAAACGCCTTTAGAGACCAATAAATGATCTACGGCAACAAGAGAACTTATTTAGCAAATACATTTAATACCTAAATCCAACAACCTCACTAAGCTGATGGCATCTAAGGGGCGTTTAATCCCAAGGCAGCCTGAAGTCAACATAGGCACAGCAGGGCACGTAGACCACGGGAAGACAACGTTAGTCGAGGCTATCACAGGAATATGGACGAGCGCGCATAGTGAGGAACTTAAGAGGGGTATAACTATAAGGGTTGGTTACGCAGATGCAGCCATTTACAAGTGCCCTATCTGCCCGAGCCCAGACCGATACTCACCTTACCCAACGTGTCCGCACTGCGGCTCATCCACTGTTCTGCAAAGGGTTGTGAGCTTCGTCGACTGCCCGGGGCACGAAAGTCTCATGGCCAGTATGCTCTCAGGCGCCGCTGTGATGGATGGGGCCCTGCTGGTTATTGCCGCTAACGAGCCGGTTCCACAGCCTCAGACTAGAGAACATCTCATGGCGCTTCAGATGCTGGGGATGAAGCATATCGTAATAGTTCAGAATAAAGTTGAGTTGGTCGATGACCAGAAGGCGTTAGAATCATACCATGCGATCAAAAGGTTCGTCACTGGGACCGTTGCTGAAAACGCGGTAATTATACCAATTTCAGCTCAGAATCGAATAAACATAGATGCGGTTTTAGAGGCTATCGAAACAAACATACCCACACCTCAGCGTGATCCAAATGCGCCACCATTAATGCAGATCTTACGCTCTTTTGATGTAAATAAACCGGGCACAAGCGTTCAAGACCTTAAAGGGGGTGTAGTAGGGGGTACGCTGCTCCAAGGCGAGCTGAAGGTTGGTGATGAAATAGAGATAAGACCGGGTTTAATAGATGGGAAGCCTCAGCCGCTTTTTACTAAGATTAGGAGCTTGGGTACAAGTGCTGGGCTTGTGGAGAAAGTGAAGCCTGGAGGGTTGATCGCTATAGGCACATCTCTCGACCCAGTGTTAACGAAGTCTGATTCACTTCTGGGCTCTGTAGTTGGGCATCCCAATACGCTTCCACCTATTCTAGACTCCATTAGCATGTCGGTCCAGCTCTTTGAGACAGCTGTTGGTTCACCAGACTTGGCTAAGGTTGAGAAGATAAGGAGCGGCGAAGTTCTGCGGCTTAATGTTGGCACAGCTGTGACAATAGGCAACGTGAAAGCGACGAAAGAGAACATAGTTGAGGCAACTCTCCGCCGCCCAGTGTGCGCAGATAAAGGGGCGAAGGTAGCTATATCAAGACGCATCGGGGACCGTTGGCGTCTTATAGGAGCCGGAGTATTGAACTGAGGATAGAGCCTTGGAGGTAGTCTTGGATACAAGCTTTCTTCTCGAGCTAGTTTCAAAGCCCATTAAGCGGTTGGACGAGTTAGAAGTTTTATTAGGAAAGGTTGAGTTTATCATATTAGAGCCTACAGTCAAAGAGTTAAAGAGGTTGGCATCTAAACCCGGGGTTAAGGCTAAGAAAGCCTACGCGGCACTAAAATATGTAAAGAATCTTAGAGTCGTGAATCTGGACGATAGGCGGCTGAATGTTGACTCGGCGATACTTTACTATGCTCTGAAGCATGGCGCGGCTGTGGCAACCCTAGACCAAGAGCTGATGGGTAGACTCAAGGAAGAGGGTGTGGTTGTTATCACTTTGCGTGAGGACGGGGTTTGGGTTGACCGATAACCGCAACCGAAACCTTCTTAATCTAATTCTTTGCAGCATTCTCCGAGGCTACGAGGGTGCGTAAGTTGTTCTACATAGTCGAGTTAAAGGATGTTATTAGGGTGCCGCCATCCAAGTTTGGCACACCCTTAAAGGATGTAGCTTATGAAACACTCAGAGCCAAATATGAGAGCAGTATAAGCCCGGAGTACGGCTACTTGATCTACATAATTGATTTAGATGTGGATAGGGTGGGGAAGATAATACCCGGAGATGGAGCGACTTATCATCATGTCAGCTTTAAAGCTTTAGCGTTTTTGCCTAAGCTGCAAGAGGTTATAGAGGGTGAGGTTGTGGAGGTCACCGACTTCGGCGCCTTCATAAGGATAGGTCCGGCTGATGCTTTACTCCATCTTTCACAGATTGCTGATGATTACTTGACTTGTGATGTGAAGCAAGGTGTGATAACAGCGGCGCAGTCCAAGAGGACGCTTTCGGTAGGCTCTAAAGTCAGGGTTAGAGTTACTGCAGTAAGTCTGGGTCGTGGTGCTGCTGCTGGGAAGATAGGTGTAACTTGCCGTCAACCCTTCCTGGGCGCTCTGGAGTGGATAGAAGAAGATTTGAAGAAGGTTGAGGCTAAGCCTGAAGCAAAGAAGGCTGAGAAGAAGGAGAAAGGGTAAATATGGTTAAAGAATACGCTTGCAGGCAGTGTAAAACGTTAACTACGGGCAAAGTCTGCCCAAACTGCCACTCCACAGATCTAACACCAGAATGGTTTGGTCTAGTCATAATTTTGGATGTAGAGCGCTCGCAGGTAGCGAAGGCATTGAATATTAAGACACCAGGCAAATACGCCTTAAAAGTGACTTAACGGAGAGCGTGAGCCATTGGGTATATCGGCGTTTTATCCTCTCCCTGAGGATCTTAGGTCTGAGCTTAAAAAGCCGTTAGGCAAGCTCATACGAAGTAGCGAAATCTCCAAGCAGCGTTTACTAGAAGAGGTTTGTGGTGCCAAATTTGTGGTAGCTGTCGGCGACGCTACCTCGGAATCTTTAAGTCGTCTGAAACTTCAGCCACACATCTATGTTGTAGATGGTAAAGAGCAGAGAGGTGTAAGGCAGCCCCCTCTCTTAGAGGCTAGGAGTGAGATCAAGGTGAAGAATCCACCTGGCTTTATATCTGAAGAGGCGTTTGAGGCGATCTTGAAAGCAGCAGCGTTAGAGAAACCGGTGAGAATACTTGTTGAAGGTGAGGAGGATCTTCTTGCTCTTGTCTTCCTAGCCACATACCCGTCTTCAACGCTTTTGTTTTACGGTCAGCCGAATGAGGGCGTTGTCGCAGCTAAAGTAGAGCGGTGTAGAGAGAAGGCGATCTATGTTCTTGAGAGAATGGGTGTACCCAGAAGATTGATAAAACCTCTACAAGAGGCTGACCTATCTTCTTAAATATGGATGATGATGTCCCCTACCGCGAGGAGACTTGGCATTTGAGGTCGTAGAGGATAGAGAGAACCCTTTGCTTAATAGGAGAGAGGTTGTCTGCGTATTCCCAAGCAGCGCTGGTAAGATAACACGTGCCGATGCCGTGAAGGCTGTGTCACAGATGTTCAATATACCCTCGGAGCTAATAATCCCAATAAGTATCGAGCAGTCACAAGGGGTTAGAGACGCTAGAGTTACTTTATACATCTTTAAGAACCCTGAAGATGCCAAAAGGCAACTACCTAAACATATTCTGCAACGCTTACTACCAAAGGAGGAGCGTAAGAAGCTGGCGGAGCAGAAGCGTAAGCCTAAGGAGGAGAAGAAGCAGTAGGTGAGTGGAGATGGCTGAAGCCGAGAAGGCTGTGAAGAAAAAGGTTAGCCCAAAGGTATGGCAGTTCTACAAAGTTGAGGGAGAGAAGCTCATTAGGTTAAGAAGGGAGTGCCCGAGATGTGGTAGAGGATACTTCCTAGCTGAGCATGGGGATCGATATACTTGCGGGAAATGCGGCTATACCCAGTATAAGAAGAAGTAAGTGCTACCCAATAAGTTCTTCTCGAACCATCTTGACCGCATTTGGTAAAATTATGGGTTGGAAGGGTTTAAGGTACTTGGGCGAAGCGGCAGCCACAAGTACGCTCTTTTCTCCCAGTGTGAGGTAGCCTTCTTTGAATGCTTCGACGAAGTTCTTTATTCTCTGCGAAGGTGGGGTCAGTTTGATCGCGTAGTAAATGAATTCCGCTATATCCCAGCTCGGGTCTCCGCCCTCCATCGCTTGCTCGAGATCTGTCAGATATAGCTTTGTGCCGCTGTAGAGTGTGTTGCTCGGTTTGGTGTCTCCAACCGTATATCCCTTATTATGTAGCTCAGCTAGGGTTTTACCATATAGTCTGATCGTCTCCAGATCCTCGCTCTCGCCGCTCAGATACTGGTTGATAATTTCACCCAGGTTCTTGCCTTCTATAAACTCTGTAACCAAGATTCTTTCTGAAAGATACACTACTAGAACGTGTGGGGTATTAAAGCCTAGTTCCCTAAATTTAAGAAGGGCGGTGTATTCATATGCCATCCTAGCATCAGGATTCTGCTCGAACCTCTTCGTCGGGATCGCCCATATGTTGAGGAGGGCCCATTTGAAGGCAACTATGTTCTTGAAGCGTTTAACGACAGCTTTTTGATCCCTTCTCCCATCTGTGATCTCTAGCAGTTGTGTGGTGCTGTAGAACTCACCCAAACCTTTAAACTTGGTTTCAGCAGATGCGTCGAAGCCTAAGTGTTGTTTAATATCCTTTACCCAGTCGTCGCACTCCACCACAAGCCTTCCTTCACTAACGGTAATCGCTTTCGTAGGCTGCTTTAAGAGTTCAGGCGTCTCGCCAACAGAACGGCTTCTACTCAGCTTAGATAAGATTTCTTTTCCGACAATATCTAATCCAACTCGCCCAGCATAGCTATGCACAGCATATTGAGTTATGCCGCGTGAGGCGTAGGTGATAATAGAGAGGATCTTAGCCATCTGATTGACTCTTATGCCAGAGTGCTTAACCTTTGCTCTGCCATCTATAAGGGTAATCAAGCCCTCTTTTTCGATCTCCTTTAAGGCTTCTCTGAAGCCACTAAGTGTTGCCTCAAGATTTCTTGCTCTAGAAGGTCCGCCATATGTTTTTACGTAACTGTAGTGCGCTGGCGGATATATTGCTGCTCTCTTCTTCAGCTTATCGAAGAGAAAGTATTCTGGCTCTATCAGCAGTATGGTAGAAAGTTCGCCGTAAGTTAATGCTAGATCTCTTAACGCTTCGAGTATGACCCTTTTCTTATAGGCTACTTCGATGCTTCTTAGGTATTCGGCGCCTCGGACAGCTTCATAGATGTTGAGCAGTCTTCCAACGACAAATTCCCCTAGCTTCGCTTTCTCGGCGTCCTCTCTAAGAGCTTTTGCATCCACAAGCAGAGCTGAGATTGGTACTTCTCCTTGAATGTATCTGTAGCGTACAGCTGGTTTATAGTCTTCCAACACTATAAGCACATCGTAGTCACTGTCTGATTTTGCATAGCCAGCTACCCTAGAGCCGTAGAGGCATACGCCGACAGCCTTGTTCTCTTTTATTATAGGCTCTATGACCCTCTCTACTGCCTTCACTTCCTCTTCTCTAACATACTTGGGCTTCTCCTCAGGGTTGCTCATCGTCTGCACTCTTCTAACTCCTTTAACTTCGCTAAGAGAGATTGATCGAACTTTAGGTTAAGAATAGAATGAATGGAGAGTCTAACGACGTTGCTGTCTGGTGTTAATCTGATCGTCGGAAGCCCCTTAGCAAGCCAATGCTTCAAAACCTTCTCATGCAGCTTCTCATCCACCAAGCCGTTGCTGAACTTCCTCTTTAGAAGCCTTCTTAAAGACCTATCTTTATAGATTCTCTCAAGTTGGGAAAAGCCGCTGGTATCCACGTGAACTGTTTCAAACATACTTGATGTAAGCTCAGATGACAACATCTCTCTGCTGCTGAACTGCTTCACTAAAGAAGCGTAGTGCAGAAACTCGTGCGCTAAAACAGCGTGTAGAGTTGCCTTAGAACCGTAGACGATCAAGGCTGCTGTAACCTGCACAACGATCTCCAGAGCCCCATTGACCTCCAGAGGCAGCGTCCGAGCATATACGACACCTATCTGTGAGGGTTCAAGCGCACTAGCCATTATGGGTAGGAAGGGTTCAACATAGTAAGGTGGATACTTCAACCCAGCCGCTTTTTCAACCCTCTTGACCCCCTCATCCAGATACCTTAATCTAGCACCGATCTTCTTCATGACACTCTTAGGAATCCGAGTCTGGACCTCAGGATGCTCCAGTCTGAATAGAGGCTCCAACCTCTTCGCTCACGACCGTAAGATTATCCGTACCTCCTTTACTTAAGGTTATAAGCGGACTCTCCGAAACATAGTATAGGGGTTATGGAGCCGAGCTCTGCGGGGTTGAAGGATCTGAGAAAAGCGCTCGTTGAACTAGATCCGCAACTCAGGGAGAAAGCCGAAGCCCTATTCAATTGGTTCAAAGAGAAGAAGAAGGTTGTTGTAGCCCTCTCAGGTGGTGTGGACAGCTCTCTAGTAGCAGCATTCGCAAGGCTAGCATTAGGCGATAACGCAACAGCGGTCACAGGCATCTCCCCAACACTAGCCCCTTCAGAGCTTGAAGACGCTAAAAGAGTAGCCAAATTCATAAACATAAGACACATCTTACTTCAGTACTCAGAAGAAGCCAACGAGAAGGTGGCTGCAAACCCTCCAGATCGATGTTACTACTGCAGAAGTGAGCTCGCTAATTTGCTGAAACACGTACACCTAGAAGAGGCTAATGTTACACTTGTGGATGGAGGAGTAGTAGACGACCTGAAGATGAGACGTCCTGGCGTAACGGCGCTTAGAGAGAAGGGTGTACGGAGCCCACTTCAGGAAGTTGGTTTATCAAAGCAGGAGGTCAGACTTATTGCAAAAGCGTTGGGGCTACCGAACTACGATAAGCCCTCTAACGCCTGTTTAGCATCCCGCTTCCCCTATGGTCAAAAGATAACGCCTAACGATGCACAAAGGGTTGCCGAGGCTGAAGAACAGATCAAAAAGACTACAGGCGTTAAGCAGATAAGAGTTAGAGTGCACGGCGACTTAGCAAGAATCGAGGTGGGTAGAGAAGAGCGTAAACTATTCTTTAACGAAGAAATCTTGGACAGAATACACTCGAATCTAAGAGCCTTAGGGTTCAAATACATAACACTCGACTTAGCAGGGTATAGGACAGGTAGCTTAGATGAAATGCTCTAGTGTGGACGCTACGCCGCTCTGTCCTCCCTTCACTACTCTTCTTATGTTCTACTTGGGTAGTGTGTAGACCGGCTCCCGCGTTTTGCTGCTCATTTCTACGAAGGTCTCGGTATGCGTTATGCCGTCGATGGCTGCGAATTTGTTTGAGATGAGGTCGTGAAGCTCATCGAGATTCCGTGTTTTTACGAAGATTATCAGATCGAATCTACCAGTGACTTCGTGGACGCTCCTCACTTCATTAAGCGCAAGTAACGCATCCATAACTGCGGTTCTGCGTTTTGAATCCACGTTGGCGCCGACGATAGCATCAACATTGTAGCCAAGTAGCTGCTCGTTTACAATAACTGTAAACTTCTTTATCAAACCCCTTTTGATTAGCCTCTTAATTCTGCTGTAGACCACGGACGGGTTTACATTTATCTTCTTGCTGAGCTTTGGGACAGATAGGCTGGCGTCCCTAACAAGCTCTTTAAGGATCTTCATATCTGTATCATCGATTTTACCCATTTATCGGCTTCACCGCCTATTAGTTGCAGAGGAACTGGTTAATAAACTTAAATATTTTGCTGATATTTGCCTAGGAACCGCACGACCTTAGGAGGGGCACGCTAGTCCAGGAAGCCCTTCACCTCTAACAGCTCAGCAACCAGAACCGCACCTTTGGCTGCACCCATCTTCGTATTGTGTGATACCAATACATATTTCACACCGTTCTCAAGCGCCTCATCGAGTCTAATCCGACCGACAGTAGTAGCCATACCATCTTCTCTGTTACGATCAAGCCTCGGTTGAGGTCTGAATGGGTCATCTAGCACGTGGATCATCTTATTTGGCGCTGAGGGCAGCTTGAGCTTCTTAAGATCACTGCCAGCTTCATCCATAGCCTCTTTGACCCCCTCCACAGTCAAGGACCTCTGCGCGGAGACAAAGACAGACTCAGTATGTCCGTCTCTGACGTTAACTCTCGTGCAGGTGCAGCTGACCTTAAAAGGTGCGTACTCTATACCCCCGGCTCCAAGCTCACCCAGTATCTTGAGAGTTTCTGTCTGAACCTTCTCCTCCTCCTTAGGTATATATGGTATAATGTTATCGATGATGTCAAGCGCTAGAACCCCTGGGCTTCGACCTGCACCGGAAACGGCTTGCATAGACGTCATAAAGACTCGATTAATGCCGAATTTATCGTAGATGGGTTTGAGCGTTATGACAAGCCCGGTTGTCGTGCAGTTGGGTATAGGTGTTATAAAGCCTCTCCAACCTCTCTTCTCCTTCTGCCTAGATAAGAGAGCAACGTGCTCAGTATTAACCCCAGGGACAAGGATAGGAACATCAGGCTCGTATCTGAAGGCTGAAGCCGTACTTACAACAGGTTTCTCCTTTGCATACTTAGGCTCAAGTAGGACAGCTTGATCAGACTCTAAAGCTGTAAATACCAAGTCGCAGTCATCCACTTTCATCGTGGAGGCGTCCTCCACCTTCATCTTCAAAACCTCTGGGCTGGGCTCCTCGTCGCAGAACCAACCCAATGAACCGCCCTCACGCCTAAGGGCTTCCTCATATGTCTTACCCGCCGATTTCTGTGAAGCAGCCAGCTTAGCTATAGTGAACCAAGGATGCTTCTGAAGAGCCACCACAAACTGCTGGCCAACGACGCCGGTAGCCCCCACTATAGCGACCGAACGCATACTACTACCCTTCTCTACACCAAAAGATATTCTTTGTGTCTAAACTACGCATATCGCCCTCATACAATTATGCTTCAAACAAAACGTAAAAATAAGTAGTAACAACCCCCTCATTAATGAGCTCCGGTGGTGTAGCCCGGTCAAGCATAGCGGCCTTACCAAATAAAAGGGGGCCAGTCGAGTCGCTGATCGCGGGTTCAAATCCCGCCCGGAGCACCACATTCACAGAAGCGGTTGGCTACGACTTACCCTGTGAAGCAGAAGATAAATATTTGTCTCTTTGCCCTTCATTAGAGAGTAGGATGAAAGGTGTTACTGGTTTAAGTGTAGCTCTAATCGCAGCAGCCTTTCTAATTTCTATATGTGTGTATCCCTATCTTCCAGAGATGGTAGCTTCACATTGGAATGCGATGGGCGAGGTTGACGGCTACTTACCTAGGTTTTGGGGTGCTTTTCTCGTGCCCCTTATCATGGTTGGGCTCTACCTTCTCTTCCTAGCAATACCTCGAATCGATCCCCTAAAGGAGAACATTATGCAGTTCATAAGCTACTATTACGGGTTTGTTGTGGTTATGCTGCTGTTTATGTTTATCATCCATAATCAAGTCACACTTTGGAATCTAGGGTTTGCCATCAGCCCCAACATAATTCTCCCAATAGGCATCGGCGTGTTATTCATCTATGTCGGGCTACTGCTTGGTAAGGCGAAGAGGAATTGGTTCATCGGCATCCGAACACCTTGGACTTTAAGTAGCGATGCGGTCTGGGCTAAGACTCATAGGATCGGTGGACGCCTCTTTATGTTCGCCGGTGTAATCTCTATTGTGGGTGTCCTCTTACCAGACTATGCGTTTTTGTTTATTCTCTTACCAATCTTAGTGGTAGCTTTCTACACGATAGCATACTCTTACTTCGCTTATCAGGATGAGATTAAAAAGGCTGCTGAGTAGCGTGGCTTATTCTGGCTGTTTCTTAGTAGAGGGGAGATCAAGGATCATTCTAACGACCCCTAGCTCAGACATACTGTATTTGAAACCCAGTTTCTCCCCAACGTGTATCATGATTCTGTTGTCCGGTAGGCAGTAGATCTTGAGCCTTTTTAGCCCCCTCTTTTCGCCTTCACGAATGAGTTCGCTGACTAATGCGGTGCCAAGTCCTTTGTTCTGCCAGTGGTCTTGGACTACGATGCCTATCTCCCCTACATCGCCTTCTATGTAGATGCGCGCATCTGCTATTATCGCTGGGCTGCTTTCTCTATCAACCACACCCACCAAAGCTATCTCATCCTTCTTGCTGATCGCCGCCATCTTTTCCGCCTCCTCAAGCGTAAGTTTATCCCTGAATACGAAGAAGCGGTTATAGATCGTGTCTTGAGACAGTGAGTTGTACATTTCGAGCAGCTTGAGCGAGTCATCGACATCAATATACCTAATCTTCACAAGAGAACCATCTTTGAGCCTAACCTCCTTGATAAATACCTCGCGAGTAGGTTCTGAGCGGCTCAATATGTTGAGCTCAT
>JAAOZN010000025.1 GCA_011605775.1 Nitrososphaerota archaeon
AGCCTCCGAAAGATGGAGGAAGCATCCTAAAGCCTTCGAGGTCTGGAAACCTATCTTAGAGAAAATGGGTTACACAGGAAGCTATAGGCGTGTAGAGGAACTGGTGAAGTAGCCCTTTTGAGCTTGGAAAGAGCAGCAAAAACCGTTGTAGAGAGCTGCCTTAATATCAACCCTCAAGAAACCTTCCTTGTAATCACGGATACTGAAAAAGAGGAGATCGGTAGAGCTCTCTTTAACGCTGGCTTAAGGAGAGGCTGCGAAGCTCTTCTTGTTGTGATGAAGCCTAGGAGTAGGCACGGCGAAGAGCCTCCCAAAGCGATTGCTGATATGTGGCTCCAAGCCGATGTTTTTGTGGCTCCGACGAAGTTTAGTTTAACTCATACCCAAGCTAGGAAGAATGCAACGGCGAAGGGTGCAAGAGGCGCTACTATGCCTGGGATAACTTCAGAGATCTTCACGGAAACCATGGGAATAGATTATACATTGGTTAAGGAAAACTGCGAAAAAATGAGGAAGGCTCTTGAGGGCGCAAAAGCGGTAGAAGTTACTTCACCTATTGGTACTAAACTTACTCTCTCTATCCAAGGTAGGAAGATTCTAGTAGATAATGGGATTCTCCACGACAGGGGTGCTTTTGGAAATCTACCAGCCGGCGAGGTCTTCGTAGCGCCAGTTGAGGGTACAGCTGAGGGTGTAATAGTCTGCGACGGCTCTATAGCGGGTGTCGGGGTCTTAAAAAACCCAGTGAAGATCGAAGTTAAAGAAGGCTACGCTACCAACATATTAGGGGAGGCTGAAGCCGAGCAGCTCAAAAGAGCTCTAGAATCAGCCCCACCGCAATACAAGAAGGAAGCTTACAATATCGCTGAGTTTGGAGTAGGCTGCAATTACGGAGCCAAAATCGTTGGGAATGTTCTAGAAGACGAGAAGGTTTACGGGACGATCCACATAGCACTGGGCGATAACAGCACCATTGGTGGTAAAACTATAGCTGGCATACACCTAGACTGTGTATTAACCAAGCCAACCTTAAGGGTCGACGGCAAAGCGGTAGTTATAGACGGAAAGTGGCAGATTTAACATTCGGCTAGCCTCATTCACACCCTATCAGACGGTAACAAGGCTTGGAAACACTATACGTAGACGTAGAAAGCTAGACTTTATGATCGAAGAGAACCTCTCTCACTTTCTCTTTCACTTATAGAGGGGACTAGAAATCTTTTTTAAAATGGTGCATACAGAGTAGGTATATGCGTATTAGTAAGAGTGGTGCTATCGGCCTAGCTGTAACGGCTGTCGGTGTTGCGCTGCTTCTCTTTACATTCTATAACGCCTACCTAATATTCTCCGAATATCAAAGACTCACCTTGCCTTCAGACTTCCTAGCTTCGGTAAACGAAATCTTAGTAGCGGCGATACGAGCGATGTTCTTAGCAGTAATGGCTTGGGTCGGCTCTATCCTACTACTCAGAGGGGTTGACTTCCTAAAGGTAGATCGAGGGGTTGGCGTAGTAACTTTCAAGGTTGAGAAGGGCGTAGGAATAGCGACGATGGAGCAGCAAGAGAAGAAGAGCGAATAAATCTTCGCACTAAGGTTACCCGGGTGTGGCTGAAGTGGAGCCGCCATTTGCGTCTAAGGGATTTAGGCTTCTAAACATAGGGTTGAGCATCACACTACTCCTAACACTCATAACTATAGCCTACTCAGCATACGAAGACCTAGCATATGTGTTCGAGGGTTTCGCAGTAGGTGAAGGTATGCCACAGCTTAGCGTAAACGGCACACACCTAACAATCTCGAACCTCAAACTCGCCAACCGAGGCATATACCCTTTGAGCATAGCGTTAAGAGGCGAGGTGATGCTTGGAAACGTGGACCTCGGCTCAGCGAGCACAGGCGAAATAATCATCCCCCCGAAGATGCAGAAGCAGATAGACCTAACTCTGCCCATAAATTTGACAAGAGTCTACACCAACTCCACTCTCTTAAAGATGATCTTATTCAACGAGTCGGTTGCTACGTTTAAGATGAATGTAGAATTTGGGCTTCAACCTTTTGTAGCTGCTTCGTTTGAGGGTGGCTTTAACAGTAGGGTAGGTGCAGCGCTAGACAGTTTAACTTTTAGGCTACGAAGTGTAGAGCCGCTAAACGAAACACACGTTAAGGCTGATGTGGAGATGGAGTTTACTAACAGATCACCTCTAGCGGTCAACGGTTTACTGCATGCTTCGCTACCCTCGGCAAGGCAAAGAAATCTGCGGTATGTCGCAGCACCAATTGACATTTTAGCCCAACCCTCCCAACACTACATAGGTCAGCTTACTTTCACACTACCTAAAGAGGAGCTGAAGAGCGGAGCTTGGTATGCGCTTGAGCTAAGATTTGAAACTCTTGGCTACGCGTATGAATGGAGGTCAACGTTTAGGGTGTAGTCGGGGTTGGAGGTTCCTAAGAAGCAGAATAGGGCGCTGGTGTTTGCTGGGCGAGCTTTTCAAGCAGCCATATTTGTGGCTATCAACTATGTAATCTTCTTCATCGCGCCGAGCCTATTCTTCTCAAGCACCGGTCTTCTGACGGCCGAGATCGAAGCTGCGATTTCAAGCTACTTTCTGATAATAGCATCCTTGACTGTTCTCCATCTACTCCTTAAAGATCATATCATAGGGTTAGCGTCCTCTGTAGGCTTAGGAATAGTTGAATCGATTTACATCTATGTGATAACCGATGGCGGCGTGCTAACGATCTCATATGGCGGCTTCGCACTAACCTTGGAGTTTAAGCCACTCCTCTATCTCATGATGGCTATACCACTAGTAAATACGGTGAAGCAGATCATCGATTACGTAGGTAGATCTGCTGCTCAGCCTGTGGGGATGGTGGAAGTAGAAGGATAATGTGATCGTAGCCGCGCTAAGAACACGACATTCAGATAGGAGGATGCATGACGATAAGACCCGCCTTCAACGCCACATCCATGTATTTGCTCGGTCTTTCTATAAGCGCTCTAACTTCACGCTCAAGTTCATCTCTGGACATCTTTCTCCTCGCATACCCGAGTTCCATAGCCTTTTCCGCAACTGCCATAGCTTCCTTTACATAGAGCTCTGTCTCTGTCATGCTCCCTATTATTCTCTCCTCGTGGACGCCTGTCTCCTCACTATATTTTGCTATCGCGTGTGCAGCCGCCACAAACATTTCATCCGTCATCTTCCTAGCTCTAACGGTTAGAACGCCTCTGAACACAGCAGGGAAGCCTATACTATTATTTATTTGATTTGGGAAGTCGCTTCTGCCTGTGGCGACTATCCTCGCACCACCTTCTTTAGCTTCCCAAGGCCAGATCTCTGGGACAGGATTCGCCGCTGCAAATACTATGGCATCTTTATTCATCTCCTTAAGCCACTCTTTTTTGATAACCCCTGGTCCTGGTCTTGAAGCGGCTATGACCACATCTGCGCCCCTTAAACTCTCTGGAATATCGCCTTTTACACCTTCTGCATTTGACTCTAAAGCTATTTGGTATTTCCAAGGATTCTCTTTCCGTAGAGACTCTGTATCATCTCTTTCGCGATAAATTATGCCTTTGGAATCTACGGCAACGATGTTCTTGGGGTTTGCGCCAGCGACTTTAAGGTATCTGTAGGTGGCTATATTAGCTGCGCCGGAGCCGATAAGAGATATTTTCACCTGATCTATCTTCTTGCCAACAATTTTTAGAGCATTTATTAGAGCGGCTATTATGACTAAAGCGGTTCCTTGCTGGTCGTCGTGCCAAACAGGTATATCTAAGATCTGCTGAAGCTTCTCAAGAATATAGAAGCATTTCGGGGATTCGATATCCTCTAGATTAACAGCTCCACAACTGGCTTCAAGCGCCTTGACGATATACATGAACTTATCCGGGTCTCTCTCTTTAATAACCAGGGGGAATGCGTCCACGCCGCCGAGGTATTTGAATAATAATGCCTTGCCCTCCATAACAGGCAGACTTGCTGCTGCTCCTATATTACCTAAGCCTAGAACTCTTGTCCCGTCGCTAATCACCGCCGCTGCGTTCCACCGCCAAGTGTAATCGTATGTGAGATCCTCCCCACCGCTTTGGATTTTACGGCAGGGTTCAGCTACACCTGGCGTATACCAGATTGCAAAGTAGTCGATATTTGTGACGGGGCATTTGGGAACGATCTCCACTTTTCCACCATAAAATCTATGGAGCTTTTCAGAAATGGCAAACCAGTCCTTCTTTACTTGGGACATAGGCAAACTCAACGAGTGAGTGTATAACGTGCCTAATAAGGTTAACTACGCCTGTTGGGTTCATTGAGATCCTAACAGGCGTCAAGGAAGTAGCATTTTGGACAGATCTATCATAAAC
>JAAOZN010000026.1 GCA_011605775.1 Nitrososphaerota archaeon
ATGGGTATATTTGCTACCATGAGCTTCGGCACCTCTATTCTACTTCTCTCACATATGCGCCTCAACATGGCGTGTAATTTGCCGTAGGCTCTCTCATCAGCTTCTTTGACCCGGTAGAGTCCTTCGATCAAATAGGGTGCGATAAGCCACTGCAAAAGATTAAACGCTATAACTAGTGCTAAGAGTGCTATGAAGTCTAAAGATCCTATTAGCGTTAGGATTATTGTGAAGAATAGCGTGGAGACGCCGATCAAGATCGCTAGCGTAGCGAGCATCGACAACCTCAGCTTCAGAAGGGACATATTCGACACCACCAGCTCTTTCCTACACACGCTTATATGCTTTTTTAGACTAAAATCTTTTAAGAGTTAGCGACATCACTTAGCAAATTATTTTTTCTAGGAGTTAAAGTATCAAAACGCTCTTCGCCCATTCGAGCCGGAAAACTTTAAGAAGAATATTGACAACCCCTATTGTGGTTTGAAGATTGTAGCCGTGGGCTCAAGGGTGTTTGTTACGGGGCTACGCTTAGCCGGCGTGGAGGGGCTGATTGTCGATAGCGGTAAAGAAGCGCTCGATATAGTCAACAAGCTCTTGAGGGATAAGGAGGTAGGTCTGGTTTTGCTCAGCGACGACATATCTAAGAGTATAAGAAGTAAACTTAACGAAATCCGCTCAAAATACCCAACGCCGCTACTATACGAAGTACCCTCTCCTTGGAGTAAGAGGGAGAGGTTCGAGTATCGCGATATGCTTAAGCAGATACTTGGAGTATAGAGTGGTGAGCGAGCGATGAGCGCAGCCGAAAATATAGTAGATAAAGTAGTCAACGAAGCCTTTAAGAGTTTCGCAGAAGAGCTTAACAAATCAGCCGCTCAAGCTGAAGAAACCCTTCTTGCATACGAAAAGCAGACACTAAGTGAAGTTACAAAGATCTTTGACGCAGCAATAAGGCAAGAAGATGTGTTAAAAAGAAAGATTCTAGGTTCAGCCGAACTCGCTGCGAGGAACGAGCAGCTTCGCCTAATAGAGGACACTGTGGCGAAGGTATTTGACGAAGCACTTAATAGGCTCTCCGCTTTGAGCGGCGATAGGGCTGAGAAGGCTCTGAGGCAGCTCATCAGCGAAGCGCTTGATGCGATAGAGGGAAATGTAACCCTATTCTGCAGAAAAGAGGATAACGAACTCGTCAAGAAGATCGCTCAAGAATTTAGTAGAAGTACGAAGCGAAACATAACTGTTAGCAGAAACCACATATTGTGTAAAGGGGGTATTCAAGCGTCTTCGGAAGATGGTAGCGTAATGTATGATAACACTTATGAAGCCAGACTAGGTAGGATAAAGCAGCTACTAAGGAAGGAGGTCGTTAAGATCTTAACAGTAGGTGAGTAGAATGAGTAGAGCAGCAAAAGGTAAGATCGTTTGGATAAGCGGCCCAGCGGTTAAAGCAGAAGGTATGGCTGAAGCCCAGATGTATGAAACCGTAGAAGTCGGGGAAGATAGGCTTATTGGTGAAGTCATCCGAATCACAGGAGACGTAGCCTTCATACAAGTATATGAGTCAACGAGCGGATTAAGACCGGGCGAACCTGTTTACAGAACAGGTCAACCACTTTCAGTAACGTTAGGCCCAGGTATGATAGGCACGATCTACGACGGTCTACAGAGGCCGTTAAGCGAGATCGCCAAGCTTAAGGGTCCTTTTATTACTAGAGGTGTGACCGCACCACCGATACCACCTAATAAGAAGTGGAGGTTTATACCGAAGGTAAAGAAAGGTGATGAAGTAGAAGCTGGAAGCATACTCGGCACGGTTCAGGAGACTCCGCTGATCGAGCACTATATTCTAGTCCCACCCTACTATAAAGGCGGCAAGCTTGTTGACGTGGTCTCTGAAGGAGACTACACAATAGAAGATGAAATCGCGGTGATCGAGGAAGATGGTAAGAAGATCGGTTTAAAAATGGCTCATCGCTGGCCAGTAAGACAACCCAGACCGTACCAAGTCAAGTTAGATCCAGAGATTCCTCTACTGACTGGGCAGAGGGTCTTGGATACATTCTTTCCCATAGCTAAGGGTGGTACCGGCGCGATTCCAGGAGGCTTTGGTACAGGTAAGACCGTCACTCTCCATCAGGTCGCGGCTTGGGCTGATGCGAGAGTAGTCTTTCACATAGGTTGCGGAGAAAGAGGTAACGAGATGACCGAGGTTCTTATAAAGTTCCCAGAGTTGAAAGACCCCGCTTCAGGTAGACCTTTGATGGAGCGAACGGTCTTGGTTGCTAATGTGAGCAACATGCCTGTGGCAGCTAGAGAAGCATCTATCTACACAGGTGCGACGATGGCTGAATACTATCGAGACATGGGGTATGATGTAGTGCTTGTCGCAGACTCTACAAGCAGGTGGGCTGAAGCCCTTAGAGAGATAAGTGGTAGGCTTGAGGAGATGCCGGCTGAAGAAGGCTACCCATCCTATCTAGCTTCGAGGTTGGCTGAGTTTTATGAAAGGGCTGGTAGAGTCAAGACGCTTGGTAAACCTGAGCGCATCGGCAGCATGACACTTGTAGGCGCAGTATCACCTTCTGGAGCGGACTTCACCGAGCCTGTCACCACACACACCATCAGATTCATAAGAACCTTCTGGGCGCTCGACACCAGATTGGCGTATTCGAGGCACTACCCAGCTATAAACTGGATGACGAGCTACTCAGGATACATAAATGAGATATCAAAGTGGTGGTCGAGTAGGGTCGATAAGAATTGGGCGAAGGTGAGGGCTGACGCCTACGAAATACTACAAAGAGAGGATGCCTTAAAGGAAATCGTTAGGCTGCTAGGTCCAGAGGCTTTACCTGATGAAGAGAAACTGGTCTTAGAGGCTGCTAGGATGATTAAGATAGGCTACCTACAGCAAAGCGCATACGATGAAGTAGACTCCTATTGCAGCCCGAAGAAGCAGTATCTTCTTCTAAAGCTCTTTGTGGAATTCTATCAAGAGGCTCTGAAGGCGCTTAGGGCTGGTGTGGGCCTTGACACCATAAGGGCTATGTCTATTATACCGAAGCTGCTTAGGGCTAAGTTCGAGATAAGGAATGAGGAGGTCGAGAAGCTCGAAACGCTAAGGGAAGAGATGTTGAACGAGTTCCATAAGATTAGCGCTGTGGAGGTGAAGACAGTTGTCTAAAACTGTGGGTGGGGTAGAGTACACGAAGGTAGAGGAGATCAAAGGTCCTCTTCTGATTATGCAGGGCGTCACGAGGGCTGCATATGACGAACTAGTAGAGATAGAAACCCCCTCTGGGGAGAAGAGGCTCGGTAAAGTCTTAGAAGTAGGTGGGGGAAGAGCGGTAATTCAAGTCTTCGAGGGTACACGAGGTCTATCTGTTGTCGGCACTAAAGCCCGCTTCCTAGGTAAGACGATGGAGATACCTGTCTCAAGCGAGCTCTTAGGCAGAGTCTTCGACGGACTAGGCAGACCGATCGATGGTCTTCCAGAGCCAGTAGGTGAAGACTTTCGGGATGTTAACGGCTCCCCCATAAACCCCGAGCAGAGAGACTACCCGACGGACTTCATACAGACAGGCATCTCAGTAATAGACGGTATGCTTTCGCTTACCAGAGGGCAGAAGCTGCCCATATTCTCTGGCGCAGGTATGCCCCATAATATGATAGCAGCACAGATTGCTAGGCAAGCTACAGTACATGGCGAAGACTTCGCGGTTGTCTTTGCTGCTATAGGGGTGCAGCATCATGAAGCGATCTTCTTCCGCAGATCTCTAGAGGAGAGTAGGGCGATGAAGAGAAGCTGCCTCTTCCTTAACTTGGCCGATGACCCTGCTATTGAGCGTATTATAACTCCTCGTGTAGCTTTGACGGCAGCGGAGTACTTTGCTTTTGACTTAGGTATGCACGTGCTCGTAATATTAACCGACATGACCAACTACGCTGAGGCTCTTAGAGAGATTAGCGCAGCTAGGGAAGAGGTGCCTGGTCGTAAGGGTTACCCTGGCTACCTCTATACAGATCTTGCAACCAACTATGAGCGGGCGGGGAGGATAAAGGGTAAGAAGGGTAGCATAACTCAGATGCCTATCTTAAGTATGCCAAGCGACGACATCACACACCCAATAGCAGACCTCACAGGCTACATCACTGAGGGGCAGATCGTGCTCTCACGAGACCTATTTAGAAAAGGTATCTACCCCCCTGTTGGTGTGCTGATGAGTCTAAGTAGACTTATGAAGGACGGTGTGGGCAAAGGGAAGACTAGAGAAGACCATATGGAGGTAAGTAACCAGCTCTACGATGCTTACGCGAGGGTGCAGGAGCTGCGTGCACTCGTTGAAATTGTGGGGCGAGGTAGCTTAACGAGCATAGACCTCAAGTACCTACACTTCGGAGACGTCTTTGAGCAGAAGTTCCTCTCCCAAGGATACGATGAGAACAGGACTATAGATGATACGCTCAAGCTGGCTTGGGAAGTCCTTTCAACCCTACCTGAAGGCGAGCTTACAAAGATAAGGTCTGATTACGTGAGAATGTATTATAAGAAGAGTGAAAGCGGAGTATAGCGGGCTTGTCCGTAAGCTTCGGTAGAAAGTTCCTACCCACAAAGATCGAGCTCATACGCATCAAAAGAAGCCTAAGTGTAGCGAGATCTGTCTACAAGATCTTAGAGGATAAGCGTGAAGTGCTCTTAAGGCGTTTAGATGAGCTGATAGAGCAGGCTGGGAAGGCCCGTGAAGACCTATGGGCACCCCTTTCAGATGCCTATCGAGCCCTGTTCGACTCCTATCTTAAACTGGGTCCGCTCACAATAGAGTCGATAGCAGCGACCATACCTAAAGGTGTGGAGCTTTCGCTGAAGGTGCAGAGAATAATAGATGTGACTGTGCCATCTATTCAGCTCAAAGATAAGCCTCTAGCGCTAAGCTACGGCTTCGCTGGCACAAGCTCGGCCTTAGACGCTGCCTCGCTTGCGATGCGCCAAGTGCTTCCGGCGATCTTGAAGGCTGCCGAAATAGAGAACTCTATCTTCCGGTTAGCCAGCGAGCTTGAGAGAACTCAGAGGCTTTTGAACGCTCTTGAGTATATAATAATCCCGCAGTATGAAGAAGCTGTGAAGACTATCTCATCGACTTTAGAGGAGCATGAAAGGGAAGAGTTTGTAAGGCTTAAAAAGATTAAAAGGGTGCTTGAGCGGAGAAAGGCTGGTGTTTAGATGAGCGAAGTAGTCAAGAAGAAGTTTGAGCACGCGCAAAATAGGGTTAAGCAGAAGCAGCAAGAGCTTCATAGTGAATTGAAAGAGAAGATCGAATCCATAAGAAAGAAGACAATAGAAGAGCTTAGAAGAGTAGTAGGGTGAGCTAGAGACAATACCCCGCCCTACAACCTCTCTACTACTCATCAGCTTTAGCAGCACCCTACAGTAGAGGAATCCCTAATATGTTAGCTATCAACTTTATGGTTCTAGAAGTGGAAGCTTTAACTGATCTTAGTTGGCTGATATTAGATGCCCGGGTGCAGTGAACCTCCGCTTAGAGGTTAAAGTCTGTCCAGCATGTGGTGCAGAGGTTGAGATATTTAGCGATGAATATAAGACTACCTGCACAAATTGCGGATCTGAGCTATTCCGAGACCTCGCCTCATGTATAGATTGGTGCCCCTACGCCAAGAAGTGCCTTGATGAGCGTGAGAGGAAGAAGGCTGTTTTAACGTTAAGGTGAGTGCAAATGATGGGAAGACAGTGGCCAGTTAAAATACTTCTGGTGAACCCCCAAGCACCTTTTATGCAGAAGGGTTCTCTCACTATAGCGGCTGATTGTACTCTGCTCGTAAACCCTGAAATTTCTGAAAGATTCGGTAAAGGTGAGACTGTAGTCATCGGCTGCCCAATACTTGAGAACCCTGATAGTCTAGCAGAAAAGATTAACATTATATTTAAGAATTCTAAGGTTAAGAGAGTTAGCGTTTACACGATGGAGGTGCCTTGCTGTCACGCAATCCACGTGATGGTCAACAGAAGCATTAAAGGGCGACCCGACGTGCAAGTAGAGGGATATATTGTACGGGTAGCAACAGGAAAAGCTGAACCATATCAACCAGGCCGCATCGATGAATCGATGCTTGAGATGGAGAGGCTGGCTCACGGGCACTAAGAACTAGACAATGGAAGCCGATGATTATATGGATAGGACTTCTAGCTCGGCTGCGGAAAACTTTATCTTCCTTTCAAGGGAGTGGATTACCAGTGCTGTTTTAGAGATCGAAAGAGCTAAAGCCAATAACGAAGAGCTCAGAAAGAGGCTTTCAGGTGTTAACTTTAGGTTAGCGTTCAGAGTCATAGATATTCCTCCTAAGCTTAGAGAACTCTATGGAAGCGACCAAGTCGTGGCGTATTTTAAAATCGATAACGGAGACCTCAAGGATTTCTTCTTAACGAATAAAGCGCCAAAGGATGTCGACTTTACCATCACAGCAGAATACACAGTTGCAAAGGAGATTCTTGAAGGAAAAGTAGACCCTCTCACAGCCTTTACCAACTTCATGGTAAGGGTGAGGCCATTTCGAAGGCTCTTTTCAAATCCGTTATCCTCAGCGAAGCTGCTCTCGATAGCAAACGACCTGTTAAAGCTGGTAAAAAATGTGCCAACTATCTTTTCAGGGTAGCCTTCAATGCCCCTATGCTGCTGAGGGGCGGAGGAAGGTTGTCGAGTATGCGTTTTCCCAGAGTTCTACGATTCATCCTTAACGCTTTACGTATGCGATTCATAACGCATAGACCTATCTTTCTTAGCCACATGGTTACTATACAGTGTGACTGTAGGTGTTTGACGTGCGCTTACTGGAAAGTCGGTTACCAGGAAGAGTTAGCGACGAACGAGGTTTGCAGAATGTTGGATGATGCGTATTCGGTTGGGATGACAGACTATGTGGTTTGGGGAGGCGAGCCTTTGCTGAGGAGTGATCTACCCACCTTGACTAAATATGCAAATAGGTTAGGTTTTGATGTTACTATATTAACTAATGGGAGTTTACTTCCTAAGCGAATAGACGAGATCGCAGGAGATCTCTACGGTTTAGTAGTTTCTATAGACCATCCAGACGCATCGAAACACGATGAGATGAGAGGTAAAACAGGGGTTTACCGAAGAGCAGTAGAAGGGGTTAAGC
The DNA here is from genome assembly GCA_011605775.1 of Nitrososphaerota archaeon. Taxonomy (NCBI): domain Archaea; kingdom Thermoproteati; phylum Nitrososphaerota; species Nitrososphaerota archaeon. The sequence goes on from JAAOZN010000026.1 coordinate 7,174, forward strand.
GAGCCAAACATCACTCCCACTTGAACATCTTCATAAACTATGTGGTCAGCAAGTTGAACATCAATGAACTCGAACGTATGGTTAAGTTGGCTGAGCAGTTAGATGTGAAGATAACTTTTGAGTTAATGGAAGTCGTCCCGGGATATAACGAGCATCTCAGACCATCGAATGAAGAAATTTTTAAATCATTTATGAATCTGGTTGAACTCAAACGTAACGGACATCCTATAGCAAATTCTATAGCTTATCTTGAAGGTGCTGCCAAGCAGATACCGTATATTTGCTATGTACCGGAAGTCTTGGTGACGGTTGAGTGGAACGGGAACATCAGAGTTTGTTCAACGATATCTGAAAAGTTGAAGCCGAGATTAAAGAATGCCTACCTTGGAAATGTCAAGGAGAAGAGGTTCTCGGAGATCTTCGCGTCCGAAGCCTACCAAGAGTATATACAGGCAGCTAAGCGGTGCTGTAAGTGCAACCTCTCATATCCAAGGGAGATAGCTACTTTGTACTCATTTAACAGTAAGAGCGTAAAGAATTTTATTTCAAAAGTAGCTAAACACCAATAATGTGCCCGCTATGATACCATCGCTACCGATTGTGCTGTCTAACTTTCTTAAGTCGGTTCAAAAGCGGCGAAACTGTAGGTATGGGCTGCCCTCTACGCGCAGCCCAGAGCGGTTGATGAAAAAGTTTAATCCGATCTTAAGCCAAGGCAGATCAGATTAAGGTCTATAGTATGGATCTTCCCCGCTGCTACGCTCTAACGGCTAAACTAAGGAGAACCAGCAGAACCCCTCAGATTCTCAGCTTTACAAGGAATAGAGGCAAAAAAGTTAAATAACGATTTACAGAGGCAGAAGATGTCTTGAGACCCCAACTACCTCCTTGGATATTATATGCTTCACTCATCACGCTATGCCTCACATTCACTCCGTTAGCAGCAGCCGCTGAGGCGCAACCAACAACCTCAGAGCCGTTAATCTTCAAGTTCCTTTCAGCCGCTATAGCCTTCGCAGCAGCAGCGATTGGAGCAGGCTGGGCAGTGAGTAAGGCTGGAGCCGCTGGCTTAGCTGGTAGTGCGGAGAGGCCTGAGATAAGAACTACCGCTATAATCATTACAGCACTTGGTGAAGCGATAGCCATCTATGGCATAGTGATCGCTATACTCATACTAGGTCAGCCGACGTAGTTAAGGGGATCCGGCTTTCTGGATCCCTTCTTATTTTTCTTCTTTTGCTGGTGGTGTGGTAGCTATATGCTTCGCTATGAAGTAGGATAGTATAATTGAGGCTGCGAAGCCTATGCCTGAGAACAATAGGGGGAATAGTATTGATGTTGACTTGTATATGCTTGCTACATAGAATCCCGCGAAGACCCCAGCTAAGACCAAACCAGCTATAAGTAGGGGTAAGGTGAGTAGTGTTAGGAGCACTCTACGCCTAAGCCTCTTAGCCTCCTCCAACCCAAACCACACCTCTAGGTTAAGACGAGCTCATTCACATCAAAAAGTCTTGAGCAATATTTACACATCAGCCTAGGTGGCTCAGATCTTACAACGAGTATCACAGGTGTTATCGGCTCGTTTGTGTTCGAAATACATGTTGGATTCGGGCACTTAAAGATGTTAACGAATGCCTCAGGTAACTCCACTTTTCTCTTATCGATCACCTTGTAATCTCGTATCAGATTCACTGTTGCACGAGGCGAAATTAAGGCTATTCTGTTTGCTTCGCTTTGTGTTAAAAAGCGGTCGGCGATCTTTACGATATCCTTCTTCCCAAGCTTCTTACTCGGCACGTTCATTGCTACTGTAACTAGGTTTGTGCAACCCTCTTTTATGCCAAGAGCCGCTAGAACCTTTAAAGCGCTACCAGGCTCACAGTGATCTATTACTGTACCATCTTTTATCCTTCGCACAATAAGCTGCTCCTCAGACAACCCTACTCCACGTTAAGGTGTCATATTTAATAACCTTTAGGCTGATATAGTATGCGGCAAGATGCCGAACCCATTATTCGGAAGAGATGTAGTTTCGATTAGAGACTTCACAAGAAGCGACCTTGAGACTATCTTTGACGCAGCCACCAGGATCTCATCGATGCCGATGAAAGAAAGGCGCCAGCTAGCCGAAGGTCGCCTCCTAGGGCTGATATTCTACGAACCCAGCAGCAGGACGAGGTTGAGTTTTGAATCAGCTATGTACTCGATAGGCGGTTGCTGCATCGGAATAACCAACCCGTCCACCTCATCCATAGAGAAGGGGGAGAACTTCACCGATACGGTAATTGTGGTCTCAGGATACGTTGATCTGCTGGTCATCAGACATCCAAGAGAGGGTGCAGCAAGGTACGCGGCTGACATCTCAGAGAAGCCTGTCATAAACGCTGGTTCAGGCGCTGAAGAGCACCCCACTCAAGCTATGCTTGACCTCTACACAATTTACCGTGAGAAGAAGAGGATCGACGGGCTTACAATCGGGATAATGGGTGATTTAAGATACAGCAGGACCGTTTATTCGCTACTCTATGCTCTCTCGAAATACGATACGAAGATAAGGTTGATCTCGCCGCCCGAGCTGAAGCTTAGATCTGACGCCCTCATAGATATGCGAAAAACGTCTTGGACCCAGCATAGCAGATTGGATGAAGTTATCTCTGAGCTGGATGTGCTTTATGTTACGAGGATACAGAAGGAGCGGTTTCCGGACCCGGCTGAATACCAACGTGTGAAAGGCTCCTATTATGTGGATGCTTCGATACTAGAGCGCGGCAAATCTGACCTAATAGTCCTACACCCCTTACCTAGAGTGGATGAAATAAAGCCTGAAGTGGATAAGCTGCCGCAAGCCAAATACTTCCTACAAGCAAAGCTCGGCAAAGATCTTAGGGCTGCGCTGCTCGCCTTGATATTGAATCCAGAGTTCTAATGAACCTGTTTAAAGCTCACAGGTCTCGCATCGCACATAATATTCTATAGGCTCTGCCCTAGCGGCTAACCTCTCGAATCTATCTTCCTCTTCCTCCGTCCTCGTAGTCAACACCTGTACACTTCTGCTTCTATCTCTGTAGACCGTTATACCTTTGCAGCCGAGCCTATAGGCCAGTAGGAAAGCCTCCTCTATATCGTTCATACTTGCATCGTGCGGGAAGTTTATCGTCTTTGACACAGCGTTATCCACATACTTCTGGAAGGCTGCTTGCATCCTCACATGCCACTCTGGAGAAATGTCGTGTGCGGTCACAAATATCCTTCTAACGTGCTCAGGTATCTCCTCGATGTGCTGAATGGATGTCGAAGAAGATATCTTCTTCATAAGCTCCTCACTGTAGAAGCCCTCCTCAATAGCCACCTCCTCAAACAGGGGATTAACTATCGTAAGGTTCTCACCTAAAGTTTCACGCACCCTCTTCGTGTAGACTATCGCAAAAAGCGGCTCAATACCATTAGAGCATCCAGCTATCTCGCTTATCGTGCCAGTAGGCGCAATTGTAGTTAGCGTTGCGTTACGCATACACTTGTAGCCGCGCTTCTCCCAGACGCTCCCTTTAAAGTTACCGAATGAGCCGCGCTCCTCAGCAAGTCTGACCGATGTATTTATCGCGGTTTCTTCGATGAACTTCATAACCTGCTCGGCTATTCTGAGGGCTGGTCTTGAGTTATATGGGACCCCTAGCTCTATCAGCATATCTGCGAAGCCCATAACGCCTAAGCCGATCTTTCTGTTACCAAACCTCGTTATCTTCTCGATCTCAGGCAAAGGGTACTTATTAGCATCGATCACATTATCCAGAAAGTGCACAGCCTTCTCTACGGTTGATCTGAGCTTATCCCAATCTATCCTACCATCATTCACCATCTTCGCCAAGTTGATCGAGCCTAGATTACACGACTCATAAGGAATAAGGGGCTGCTCACCACACGGGTTAGTGGCCTCTATGACACCGGTGTGGGGAACGGTGTGGGTCGCGTTTATTCTGTCGATAAATAGCACACCGGGCTCCCCGTTCTTCCAAGCCATCGCTATTATAAGGTTCCAGACAACTCTTGCATTAAGCCTCTGCACCACTTGCCCAGTGCGCGGGTTTATTAGATCATAATCCTCATCTTTCATCAGAGCTTCCATGAATCTGTCGGTTATCGCTACTGAGATGTTGAAGTTAGAGAGCCTACCCTCCTTCTCCTTAGCGGTAATAAACTCTAGTATATCGGGGTGATCTACCCTTAACACACCCATGTTAGCGCCTCTCCGTTTTCCGCCTTGTTTGATGGCGTTTGTAGCTGCGTCAAAGACGGTCATGAAAGAAACTGGACCAGAGGCTACCCCACCGGTGGTCTTCACAACATCTCCCTTAGGTCTTAATCTGGAGAAAGAGAAGCCTGTTCCTCCTCCGCTTTTATGTATAAGTGCTGCGTGCTTAAGAGTAGTAAATATGCCCTCGATAGAATCTTCTACCGGAAGAACAAAGCAGGCTGAAAGCTGTCCGAGCTCGGTCCCAGCATTCATAAGCGTTGGCGAATTTGGTAGAAATTCGAAGTTCACCATCATGTCGAAGAATTCTTTGGTTGTCTCCTCAACCTTAGCCGAGGGGTCGTAGAGGAGATCTACTTCGGCTATCGTCTTAGCTACCCTCATAAAGAGCTGCCTAGGAGTTTCAATTATCCTTCTATTCTCGTCTCTACGCAGATACCGAGCGGCTAAAATTGTCACAGCGTTTATAGGCAGCTTCAGATCATCTTCTACACCCAGCAGAGCCTTGGCTCGCCTCAGCTCAGCCCTCTTCTGCCTATAGAGAATGTATGCTTTAGCGGTCTTTGCGTAGCCATTATTTATCAGCGTCGCCTCAACTATATCTTGAATCTCTTCTACAGAAGGGATGCTTCCGTCTTTGTGCTTCTCCTCTAACACCTTAACAACCTTCAATGAAAGCTCTTCAGCGGCATTTAGATCCCCCTCGTTGACTGATTTAGCAGCCCTATAGATCGCATTAACTATCTTCGACCTATCAAAGGGGACGATCCTACCATCACGTTTCCTAACGGCTGATAGAACCGTCTGCGGCTCAGATACCAACAACCCTCGCCCCCATAAGGTAGAGCATAGTATAGTAAAGGCTCATACTTCCCCTTAACAGTCTAAACTCTTTGACCAAACTCTTCTTACTAAAGGTTAAACGTTGAATACACATCAGAGCTGACGTGCGTACCATGAAGCACATCACCTCAACAAACCTCCTACACAGCTAAGAGCCCATGCCCATTCTCCTAATCAGCATCGTCGATTTGCAGACGCTACAGCGGGTTGCAGTAGCGGCATTCTTAGCTCCGCAGTTTCTGCAGACGCTCAGATCCAACCCTATTCTGAAGAACGATAATCTTGTTGAAAGTGTTTTAATGAGTTCTCTTAGGTCCTCTCTTCTTGTGTTGGGTTGTATCTTAACCGATATGGAGCAGCCACCTGTTAGGTTCTTTGAGCATATCTCAGCCAACTTCAGCTTCGCTTCATCTAATCTATCTGCCTCTAGCTCAAATGTTGCTGAGTAGCCTTCTTTTGCTTGCTGCGTAACAGCGGTCTTACCATATCTCTCTGAATCTAGAACTGCTAGTCTCGCTAACCCTTCTTCTGGCACCATGGCTACAGCGGCATTAACCTGCGTGTTCGTCTCTTTGACCGCCGTTTCTATCGTCTTCTCTATGATGGAGGTGATCGTGTTTTGAGCGCTCTTCTCTCTAACCAGCATCTGAGCAGCTTCCATTAGACCGACCAAGTTTAGGATAAGTGGGCTCTCTTCAAGCGCAGCTATCTGAACATTACTGGCTATTATCGGAAGAACACCCTTTCTTATCTGCTCCATAATTATGCCCCTTCTAGATTGTAGAGCGGCTAGCGACTCTCTTAGAAGTATGGTCATCTTCGCTCTGAAGTATATTTCATCTTCCTGCGCATCTCTAGCCAATCTAGGTAGATTTATTGAGAAGCCATGGAGAAGCAAGCTCAAAGGTGGTCTTTCTTCAGGCGGCGTTTCCATCTTCAAACCACTATAGGAGAATGTTGACTTTGTGTTGGGAGAGAAAGCCAAGCACCCTCCTGTCATCAGAACCTTATAAACCACATCTAGCATCCCATCGTCTATATCACCCTTTAGGATTAGGTTCACAGTAGGAAATGGGACTGTCTCGATATACCTTTTGTAGCCTTCAAGTATGTCAATGGCTTTGCTTGAAAGCGTATCCTCCCCATCTTCGCCCCCCAAATATAGTGAAAGCAGAGGGCTAGCGCCTCTATGAGCCAAGGATGTAGTTAAAAGCACAAACTCCTTAAACACCTCGTCAGCCAGCTGTTTGTCACTGACCTCTTTAGCGAATTGTTTAAGGTAGTCGGTAAAGCCAACCCAGCAGAGCTCGGTATTGCACTCTGAAGCTAAGAGGGTAGTAGCTATAGTATGAGTTAAGAGTGCCTCAGATAGGCTTGTGGGTGACGCGAGCTTAGGTATAGTGAGCATCTTAGCAGCAGGGTTTATGTTGGATGCGCAAAGGCGGATCGCATCAACTATGAGGGTGTCTGGAGCTATACCCCACCTACCTACGTTCGAGATGTTCACATCTCCTGCTAGATGAAGGTCAGCAACATCTTTACTCAGCTGGTTTAGAAGGAGGAACTCTGAAAAGACCGAATGAGCAGTCTGTGTTATTAACGCATCTACCCCTCCACCAGACAAACCCACCTTGTTTATCAGCTCGATAACATCGTGAACAGGGAGACCAAGTCTCGTAAGCTTGTGTCTATACTCCTCATGCCCTTGCTCTATGAGCACCGCATTTACGATCTCCCTGATCAAAGGGGCTGTCAGATATGTGGTCTGGAACTTGTGAATCCTGGATTCAACTTCTGCTGTAATCTTCTGAGCCAAATCGAGGGGCATACCCCCCTCCTTGACTAAGCTCTGCGTGATCTTGTTGGCGTTAAACTCCTCTATCTTCTGCTTTGATGTACGCACATACAGCTTCCCGCTTTCTAAAATCGCGTGCTCTTCTATCTGCCTGCTGAGGTTGAGTATTAGAGTGCCGAGGCTAGTTATGACATACTTGCGCTCCACCCTATTCAGCGAAACAAGACCTTGCCTAACGAGTTTTCTAAGGTGATAGGCGAACTTACCCGACTCCTTCTTCGACTTAAAACCAGCCAGACTCTTTAACTCAGAGTAGCTAAGAGAACCTTTAGCGTTCAGAATCTTAAGAATCTCAAGCCGATTAGTGGAGGCGATGACCGAAAATATACCCTTAACCCTCTTACTGCTGGTAGATTGCAGATTGACCACCGACCCTAGTTAGAGCGCAAAATAATGCAAACATGCAGTTAATAAAATTTGACTTCTGTTACCGAAAGCGGCTTGGAAAGGTTTTAATAGCTGGATGGATAATCCATCCAAGGCGATGTCCACAGCAAAGAAGATTGCAGCCGCAAGCCTCTTCACAGCACTTGCAGTCACTACAAACTACCTTCTCTTCCCGATCTGGAATGTTAAGCTTATGGACGTTGTGGTCTTCCTCTCAGCCTACATCTTGGGTTTGAGATTTGGTGTTATTGTAGCGGTCTTCTCTTGGCTGATCTATGGTGTCTTTAACCCCTTAGGTTTCTCCTTCCCTATTTTAGCCGCGGTGGCTTGTTGTGAGGTGTTTTATGCTTCTGCAGGAGCCTTCTGCGCCAGTAGGGGCATCCTTCACCCTCTTAAGCTGGGAGTAATCGGTCTTGTCGCAACCTTAGGTTACGATCTAGTCACTAATGCGGTGAGTGGCGTGCTCTTCACGAATACCCTCTGGCCTGGTGTTCTAGTCGGTATTCTTACTATGAACTTTCCTGTTCCTCTAGGTCTGCTTCATCAAGCTTCCAATCTGCTTCTCTTCTCTCTTCTTCCTCCTAAAACGGTTCCTAGGCTTACCGATCTCATTGCCTCCCATACGGTGAAGGTGGGGGAGCGTTGAAGAAGAGTGTATCTGTTTTATCCGCAGCCCTACTTGCCCTCTTCATATTGAGTAGTGGAATCGCGGTCTACTTTTATCTTGATAGCGTAGATGCCAATAGACGCTATAGGTCTCTTCTCTCTGAGTTAGAAGGCGTTTCTCTCGAGATTAATCTGCTAATAGATTATGGTAACGGCACTCAGATCTGGCATAACAAGACTCTTCTTCCAATAGGTGCAACGCTGCTGAACGCTACTTTAAAGGTTTCACGCTCAGTGGAGTACATTGGAAGCGATATGGGTGTCTTCGTTACTGGTATCGATGGTGTAGGCACGAAGATAGTTAAGAAAGGACATTATTGGCTCTGGTGGAGGTTCGATAGGGTGCAAGGCGAGTGGTTGATGGGGGAGAGTGCTGCAGACCGCTATATACTTCGGCGTGGTGATACATTAGCATGGGTTTATGAAGATACGTCAGCTTACCCAAATGTAAGAAAGCCGGGTGAACGTTAGACTTTGTCGATCAATGGCTTAACGGCTAGTCTGTGGAATGCTCATTCGGATTACTCTAAACATCGGCTTCGCTTCCCATAACCGTTAATATGACCGCTAGAAATTGGGATGCACACGTGAATAATAGACAATCAAGTAAGATGGCATCAGAGGGTAGACGTGGTAGGTTATGTCTCTTACCCAGCGGGGCTGTTGGAAGAATAAGCATTATAGCTCCCTAAAGTTCTGCTCAGGTAATTTAGAAATCCAATAATGAAAGAGCCGAAATTCTAAGAATTCTCTAGGGGATCGAAATCTTTAAGAAGATCTGCCCCTCGCCCTTTGATGGAGGTGAGAGGGTGGGTAAGGTAGGAGAAATCACGCTGACGGTGGACAAAGACTTCAAGAAAGATGCGAAAGCGAGCCTAAACGACCTATTCTCTGGCAAAGAAAGGGGTAGGAAAGAAATCACCATACTTGAAGACGTGAAAAAAGCGGCGAAGGTCAAGGTAACTATCGAAACCGTGTAATACCTCCTCCACTTCAATTGATCCTTACTCACCTTTTTTTAACATTGTTCGTCAATACCTCTACACATTTGTCGCAACCAAGAAGGTGTATTGTTTTATTGAAGCGCTGAGCAACAAGTTTTTCAACGTCTTCAACTTAATCCACATAGATGCAGAATCAACAACTGAACGCGTTGAAGACCCTACTTAAGATCTCTGAGAAACCAGTAGCCCCAAAGCCTGGATTCGAGATAACGGACGTAATAAAGCTGTTCTTTTTATTAGGTGAGGGTGCCCCAAAAGGTAGGAAGAGCCTCTCTAAGGAGCTTGAGCTAGGAGAAGGCTCGGTCAGAACCTTGTTGAGTCGGCTTCAAGAAAGTGATCTTGTTAAAATGGAGCGGGGCGGGTGCAGATTAACAGAGAGCGGCGCTTCTATCTACCGAGAGCTGTCGAAGATAATCACCCCGCCTAAGCCTGTGGACGCTGGCCCCCTATCCCACGAAGCTTGGAACTACGCTATACTTATACGCGGATCTGCTGTGAAGATTAGATCTGGGTTAGAGCAGCGTGACGCTGCAGTAAGGGCTGGTGCTAAGGGCGCAACAACGTTAATCTATGTGGGCGGGCGTTTTTTGCTCCCTGGTGTTGAGGTTGATGCTGAGAAAATATATCCTTCGACCTTCTGGAAGACTTTGAGGGATCTTCTGAATCCTAGAGATGGGGACTCCATAATTATAGTTGGTGCGGGTTCTGCTAAGGCTGCTGAAAGAGGTGCGCTTACCGCTGCGCTTCAAACACTACTAGCAGACATCCCTATCAGCCAAAAGACATAAAATGAGTGTTTTACCATACTTTGAAGTCGGCGGTTAAAGTGGGTGTAGCACCTCTCACTAAGGTTACACTTTTACTACCCCGAAGCGAGCTCAACGACTGCCTCA
>JAAOZN010000027.1 GCA_011605775.1 Nitrososphaerota archaeon
CCACATCTTCAGCAACGTCAGCTACTTTACCGTCTTCCCTCAAAGTTACTTTTAATTCACACATCTATCATATTACCTCCTTTCCTACCCCTCACTCTGAGGTAGGCGGAATTCAGCTAAGCTCTCTTCCTTCTTCCTTATCGTCAGCCCCTCCCTCTCCCTCAACTCTATATATTGTGCGATTATCTTCTTTAACGTTTGCGGATCTAACCTACCAATAGGCGTATCCAACTCACGCAGAAGCTTGGGTATATACTCCTTCTCTAGATCAAAGCCTTCTCGAATCTTGAAGCGATAAAGAGTGTGGAAGATCTCTCGCCCTAACCTCTCCAAATCTTCTTTGTTCACCTTCATCCCAAGTGTCGCTAGAGCCTCGACTACAATATCTGGGGTATAGACGCTTCTAGAGAAGTAGCAAGCTACAAGCGAGTAGAGCACATAGAGCCAATTCTCCTGCTTCACAAGAAAGCCAGCAATATCCTCCACCTTAGCCTTTCCGGCTGCTATCTGCTGGTCTATCGAGTAACCTGAGTTACTTAGATGAGAATGGCGAGCCCCCACAAGTGTACCTACTATGTGCCCGTAGCCTGTTGCATATCCTGCTGGGCTGTTGCCGCCTAATGAGGCTGCAAAGTCTCTTCCTCCGTATCTGTCTGAAACTTTTGCTACTCCTTGTGCGAGTCTAGAGTAGAAGGGGGTCTTAGCCTCGGCTATGTTTTTGATCATCTGCGGGTATACGTTATCTGGGTCTCCCCACCTAGGCTTCACCTCTAATGTCTTTTCGTCTAACACCCCTCTCTCATACGCTTCGGTCACCCAAGCTAGAACCGAGCCTGTCATCATAGCGTCCAACCCAAGGTCTTCACATAGGTCGATGAGTTCAAGTATGCGGCTTGGGCTGCTTATCCCAAGGTTTGAGCCTAGTGCGAACATGGGTTCATAGTTGTAAGCAACTAGGTTTTCTTCCTTAACGATCTCCGTCCTACCCTTCTCGTGGTCGGGTGCAAAAGTCTTTAGTAGAGAGCCGAGGTGGATACACGCGACTGGGCAGTTGGTACAGGTAACCTTCCTCCTAAATACTGTTTCGGCGAACCTTTCCCCAGACATCTCCTCCGCACCCTCAAACCTCCTCTCTCTGAAGTTTCTGGTAGGTAGGGCTCCTAACGCATTTAGTTCGAGTACGTTACTTGGGGTGCCAAGGTTATGATACTTAGACATCTTATCAGTAGCCACAACCTCATGCTCCACCTTCTCGTAAAACGCCTTTACAGCTTGGGGGTTAGGCAAGGGGACACTCTTTGTGCCTATTATGGTGATGGCTTTCAGCTTCTTCGCACCCCAAACGGCACCCAATCCAAGCCTACCAAAATGATGGTGAACATCTACGATCACATTTGCGTAAAGCACCATATGCTCACCAGCAGGGCCTATCGATGCGATGCTCTGCAAACCATTTTTAATAGGCTCAGCCAGCGCCTCGTCTACAGCCCTTGTACCCAACCCCCAGAGTGAGGAAGCGGTCTTAACCTCAACTTTATCGTCGCGTATCTTAAGCACGACTGGGTGTAGTGAACCTCCTTTAATGACCAACGCGCCGTAGCCTGCTGTCGTGAGTGCTGTTGCAAAGTGTCCGCCGGCGTGTGTTTCACCTAGGTTTCCGGTTAGAGGTGATTTGAAGAGGCAGACCGCCTTAGCCATGCATGGGTAGATGCCTGTAAGAGGCCCTGTGGCAAATATTATGGGTGCTTCTGGGGAGAAGGGATCAACCTTTGGTGTGCATTCTTCTAAAAGAAGATGTGAAGCGACGCCGACGCCGCCAAGCATCTTCTCAAATAGATCACTTCTATCTCTGACCCAGCTTTTACGCTCCAATAGATCTACGTAAAGTACCCTGGTGTTCATATTTCAGGCGCCTCCGTGTACCAGAAGACGTTATGGGGGCAGTATTTTGCGCATTCGCCGCACCTATCACACAAAATAGGCACCTTCTTATCCTCATCAAGCACTAGAACCTTATACTGGCAAGCTTCTATACAATCGTAGGTTTTGCACACAGCGCATTTAGACGGTGTAAGTGTTATCCCGCCTTCTGGTATAGGTTGAAGCGCACCGTGAGGGCAGGCGTAAGCGCACTCAGGCTCTTTACAGAACCTGCACATACTGACCTTAGGCGCTCTAACCCCTCTTCTATCCAGCTCGACAAACACAGCGGTACGCTTAGGATCAACAGCGTTAAATAGGTGTCTCGAGCAGGCAAATACGCAGCTGTAGCACCCTATACAGCGGGATGGATTCCTTATCTCCACCCTATATCTTAAGCTCATGCTTTCTCCTAATTCTTTTCGGGCGGCCAGATCTTATTAAGGAAATCCCTAATCTGTGAGGAGTCTCTTGGTCCAACTATTACTTCCCACTGTGTTGTGTCCTCTATGTCTCCTTTTAGCCTCGCAGCGAGCTGTGGTATGATTAGTTTACGGTGTTTAACCTTCGACTCGATCTTAGTCTCCTCTATAAGATTCTTAACAACTGAGGCGTTAAACTGCCCACCTGCAACACTGCACTCAACAGCCAAGCCTCCCGTGTTCGCTACGAGAAGGTAGCAGGTGTTTCCTTGCGCCTCTATATCGTTCGCTACAGTATAGTAGGTTAATGCGAAGTTGGTCGTTATCAGAACAGGCGAATTCTCATCCGGTTGGCCGAAGGTTCTAAGGCCTGGCTCAACAGCGACGGGTTTACGTGGATCTGAGTAGATATTCTGCCTAAGGGTTGTGAGAGCGAGTAGAGCATAAGGCTGCAGCGTGTGTAAAATAAGTAAGTCAGCCGACCGCACCATCATAACAGCCGCAAGGTAAGCTTCCTCATATGATTTCACAGGATCTTCACCGCCATCTAACCACGTCACAGCAGGCACACCGAGTATCGGGTAACCCAGCCCGTCGTCACCCGCCTTAATTGCAGCGCGCCTAATCATAACGAATTTGTTAAGTGTCTCCTTCAAACCCGGGCCTTCCGTGTATGTGCCGGGATCGAGCACAATATCCTCCACACCAGCGTTTCTGATGGTGAGCGCTAGAGACTTTAAATCAGCTAGGCTGTTGGGGTCGAATGCTACAAGTGGGCAGCCATACTTCTTCGCCAAGACCACCATCTCGCGCCAATTATCTTTCGTAGCCGCATAGAGGAGCGGCCTTGAATCGGCTACCTCTGCTTTACGTAAAACAGCGGCTAGGACCGTTGGGTCGAAGGAGCATAGGATCATAGGGTAAGTGCAGTTCTTCTTCACCACCTCAACCGCTTTTTCGAAGCGGTTTGGGTCGCCAGATGCCGCTCTAACCGCCACTAGGTCGAGTTTAAGCTCAGCTCCTATTCTGACAACTCTGAATCCTTCAATCTTTTTGCACCTCTCTTCAATCTTCTCAGGCGGATCTAGATCGGATACATCAACCGCTAACGCTGTTGGGTTGTGTAAAGTGAGCTCGTGCCTATACATAACCTCCTTTCCACCCACAGTCACGGCTCCACTACCTTTGCCTATCACCACTGCCTTCACCGGCGGGGCTACGAGCTTGTTTAGTGCCTGAAGCTTCTCCTTATACTTCTCATCTTTTACAAGAGGGGGGCAGTCTGTTGGCTTATACTTACGCTCAAGCAGCTTAGATGCAAACGACATACAATTGACTTCGCCGCATTCACCGCAGTTTGTCTGAGGCAGATATTTGTACACGTCGAGTAGAGTTAGTTTGGCCAACAGCAATCACTCCTATTTCAAGCTAGTTATCCAGTTTTCTATCTTCTGTTCACAGCTGCCTTCGCCGAAGAGGCTATCAGCGAGCTTCTTAGCCACTCTAACGGTAGCTGGGTGGCTTATCATGAAGAGGTCTGCACCAGCCATCATAAGCGCAACGCATGTTACCGTCTCCCAGAGAGGGCCTCTGATTTCACGTGGACCCCACTCCTCCACCTTCATCCACGACTCACGCGCACCCCAAGCGTTGCTAGCAGCGGCCAAGATCGGCATCTGAAGGTCTTCGTCACCCAGCAGACCAGCCAGCTTGATGCGCTCTTCTAAGCTGAAGGCGTACTCCAACCCATAGCCTAAGGCAGCTGTTGTGGGGTCTTGGATTATCTGAGTCTTGGGCAACCCCTCATCCAATAGCAGACGGTTAAGCCTCTTTTGATTATTTACATCCATTGGTGTGAATGCGACGACAGTATGCCCGTGCTCCTTAGCAGCTTTGACCACCTTCTTGTAATCCATATCCACAGTCACAGAATTCAAAACAACCTTCTCACCGTGTGCAACCTCAGCAGCAGCTGAGAGCACAAGAGGGTCCTTTTGCGGATTGCCTGAGCCACCGATTATCAATGGCACATCAACCGCTTGTAAAACATTCTCCACACTCTTCATCGCCTGCTGAACAGGTCTATCTTCAAGCAGCGGGTCTGTGCTTACCAAGTTTAGCGAAACTATCTGTGCACCGTACTTGTTGACACACTTCTTAGCCCACTCCGCCGGATCGTGCATAACATCCTCAACCATCTGCTTAACAGGTTTAGTCAAAGAGATTGGCATATCAAAGACATCCATAGCGAAAGCGGGTTTATTGGGGTTAGCCGCTTCGAAGCTGTAGAAAGGCATCGTCCTCTCACCACCGATCTTCACCACCTTTCCCCTTGTGCCACCTTCAGATTTCGTAGCGCCGATCTGGACCTCCACTATCTGACCAGGGAACTTCTCCAAATACGGTGTAAAGGTGGCTTTGATTAGTTCGGGAGGCTTTTCCTCAGCCTTTAGCGCCGCTTCTGCTCGCCTAACCGCAGTCTGCACAACTGGTTGAAACATCAGCCTGAGTTCTTCGGTCGTCAGCTCGACATTCTCGATCTCGATTTCCCCAAACTTCTGCACAAGATCCAGAACTTTCCTAACCAGCTCATTTACTGGGTCTTCCTTTGAGCCTGCCATCCAAAAGACACCCTTACTTCTCCAGCCGCTTTATGATAACCTTCTCAGCTATAATCTTAGCGTTCTTAAAGATGATGATGAAACCTCCGCCTACGGGTACGGAGAGCCCTTCTGGTACGATTGCAGCAGGGACTACTTCAGCAGCGACAGGAGCCTCAGCAACAGCTTCCACTTTAGCCTTCTCTTCAGGCGGCTTCTCCTCTGTGACCTGCTTCCACCGTTTAACTACTGGGTGGTTCTTGGCTTGAAGCCAAGCTTTCAGCTCTTCTACGTTCTTGACCTCTTGCTCAGTGGGTATGAGGTCGCGCATATGTGGGGGTATGCTGTCTCCTACTCTCTCTTTTATCGCCTTCGGCATCCAAACTATCCTCTCCCATCCACCGTCTGCTTGTAGGAACTTGGGTGATCTCAGATACTCTATCGCTATGCCGTTGAATCCAGGGTTTTGAGTGCCTCCGCTCGTGTGTTCGGCCATGTTTGAGAAGGTCAAACCATTTACTGTAGGTCCTTTAAAGTCTCGATGCACCAACGCTATACCATCCACTTCGGGTATGTAGAAGGCTATCCCCTCAAAGCATCCGCATGACGTGTGCGGAGTTTCGAATGAGGTGTATAAGGCGACTTGCTTAATGCTTCCGAGCGACCTCTTTGACACAACTTCATTCACGCCGCTATAGATCCCCTTGATGGGATCAAGGCATTGTCCTTTGGGTATGGGGAAGTTCGGTCCCTTAGGATCTACTCTTGATGCTGCTCTTGCATCAAACCAGCTTATGGAGCCGCAGGAGGCTATGCGGTTAGGTGTGATGACACAGACGTGAGTAGGTGCGAATGATTGGCACATGACGCATCCGTAGAACTCCTCAACATCTTCATCTCTGAGCTCTCTAGCACGCTTGTCTCTAGCAGCCCAAACTTCTAAGGCGTAGGGGTAGAATTTTTCGATCGTCTCGGGATCGGTTGTTAGGGTTACCTGAATCTTCTCTATTACTGGGAAGCTCTGTTTGTAGAGCCAGATGAGAGCTTTACCCAGCCAGATTAGTGAATTGAGCCCCTTCTGGTAGACCTTCTTGTTTATTCTGATCCATATGTCGTATCTCTGGTTTAGGTGCATCACACCTTCTACGTAATTGAGGAAGTAGTGTATTCGCCTCTCTAGTACGCCTTCAAGATCCTTCTCGACCTTCTCACCAGCCACTTCTATGAGGATACCGAGTGGGTAGCTGCCGCCTTGCTTTAGCTCATTCAAATCTGGGCCGATTAGTATAACTTTGCCGTCTTCGATCTCCTCTGGCTTCCTAGTTAAGACTATCTCCCACTTTTTAGGTATGTCTGGTCCGCCGAACTCAACCTGCATATCTGGGCGGCGTACACGCTCTCCTTCATACATTTCTCCAATATCCATTGGGAAGTTTGGCTTCTCGGCACCGACCATCTCTATTCTGAGCTTATTTGGGTCACATTCAAGATGCATATTCTAAACACCACCTCTTATAATGAGGCTGCTTCGGTCCAGCTTCATGCTCTACACCATCCCCATCTTCCCAACAGTTCTTAAAGGTTCCTCCAGTTTGCTACGCAACTCAGCCAACGCGTCTTTGACCAGATGTCCGAGCGGCGTCAAGGTATATAGGTTATAGGGGTACGATTTCACAGCGATCTTATTTGCGATGAGAACGTTAAGGTGGTCGTTTAAGACCTTAGGGTTCAAGGAAAGGGTCTTCATAAGGCTAGTGAAGGTTCTGGGCTCCTTATCAAGTAGGATGAGTATTTTGTATCTCGTTGGGTTGCTGAATATCCTACAGATCTTTGGAACTACGCTCTCTTTGGTATCTACGTGGACCTCTGCAGCACTCATCTTTAGGTAATTACAGAGCTGGAACCGCTAATAAGGTTATGGTATATACAAACGATACTAGTATAATTGCTCTGCATTTTAGGTTGTTATGTCAATGGGATGTGAACAACAACGCGCCGAAAAATTCGGCAGATATTATCTAGGGCTAAGATTTTATATACGATGTTTAATGAACCCCGTATAGCATGGGTAAGATAAGAGTCGGGATTATTGGTGTTGGGAACTGTGCAAGCGCTCTTGTGCAAGGTATAGAATACTACAAGACTACTGGTGAGTCAGAGATCGGGTTGATGCATCAGGAGATCGGCGGGTATAGGCTTGAAGACATCATCTTCACCAGCGCCTTTGACGTGGGTGCAAATAAAGTTGGGCAGCCTCTCTCAGAAGCCATATACAAAGAGCCTAACTTGGTGAAATGGGTCCCCAAGGTTTCGGATTGCGATGTAATTGTTAAAGAGTCACCTATCTTGGATGGCGTTGGGATATATGTGGAGAATAAGATAAGGCCTATTCCGAATCAACGCCCAGTAGATGTGTTGAGGCGAGAGATAGTAGATGAAATAAAGAGGAGTAAAACAGAGGTGCTCGTCAACTACCTACCAGTGGGAAGCCAGTTGGCCACAGAGTTCTGGGCTGACGTAGCGTTAGAGACTGGCTGCGGCTTCGTCAACTGCATACCCGTATTCATAGCCTCTAACAAGACTTGGGCTGACCGCTTCGCTGGAAAAGGCATTCCTGTGATAGGTGATGACATAAAGGCTGTCGTTGGTGCCACTATCGTCCATCGAGCATTAGCGAAGCTATGTGCCGATAGGGGTACAGTCGTCGACCAGACCTACCAGATAAACGTTGGTGGAAACACGGACTTCTTGAATCTAAAGGAGGTGGAGAGGCTTGAGTCGAAGAAGATCTCTAAGACTGAGGCGGTTCAGAGTGTTCTCCCAAAGAGGCTGCCTGAAGATAAGATTTATGTCGGTCCAAGTGACTTCATACCACAGCTAGGCAACACTAAGATCGCCTTCATAAAAATCCAAGGGAGGATGTTCGCTAACATACCTTTCACAATAGAGCTTAGGCTGGAGGTGGACGACAAAGCAAACTCAGCCGGAATAGCCGTGGATGCCATACGGTGCTGTAAACTAGCCTTGGACCGAGGAATAGGTGGCGCACTAGTAGAAGCAAGCGCATGGCTGATGAAGCATCCACCGAAGCAGATGGATGACAATGAAGCTAAAAAGATGCTTGAACTCTGGATAGCCTCCCACAGCAAATAGAACCTAGAAATACTCCTCGAACTTCTTAAGATCTTGTATGCTTCTAATCTTACCCCGCATTATGCTTCTCAACTCTTTGCGGAAGAATAGGTCTACTCGAATATTCTTACTTTGAAGCGTAGTGACGACCTTAGCGGCTAATACTCCACCTTTGCGGTCGAGATCAGTTAAGACTATCGTCTTCTTAAACGCTTGCGCTACTGTGAGGAGGCGTTGTAAGCCGCGACCACGACAGAGTAGGAAGAACGTGCCTGAGAAACCGAGGCTTCGAAGCGCTTCCTCATCCCTCAGCCCCTCTACTACTATCAGTGCACCGTTATTCGCCTCATCACTAAGTTTCTTCACGAATGCTTTGAGGTCATCAACCTCTCTACCTACTGTGTATCTACCTTGCATCACATGACATCTACGGTGAAATATTTATAAAGAATTTACCCCACACTTTACATGATGAGCATTCTAAGGGAAGATCTTAAGTCCAAGGTTTCCCGAATCTTCGCTCAGAACCTTGAGAATGAGGTTAAGATACGCTACTTTACCCAAGACTTTGAATGCGAGTTCTGTAAGGAGACCAGGACGCTCCTGGAGGAGTTAGCAGCCTTATCTCACAAGATTCATCTAGAGGTTTATGACTTCGTCGCAGACGCGGAGAAGGCTAAGGGGTTTGGTGTGGATAAGATTCCAGCCACCATTTTAAGCGGTAAGGCTGAATATAAGGTCAGATTCTTCGGTATACCCTCAGGCTACGAATTCACCTCTCTGGTAGAAGATATAGTTGACGTCTCGAAGGGGCAATCAAGGCTACCTCCTCATCTTGTAAGTAAAGTGAGAAACATAAGTAAACCCCTGCACATACAGGTCTTCGTTACACCTACTTGCCCCTACTGCCCTAAAGCGGTACGCACAGCCCATCAGCTTGCTATCGAAAACCCCAATATAACTGCCGATATGGTGGAGTCGATAGAGTTCCCTCACCTGGCAAACCGCTACTCGGTTATGGCTGTGCCTAAGACCGTTATCAACGATAAGATCGAATTTGTAGGTGCACTTCCAGAAGAGCAGTTCATCGACTACGTGTTGAAAGCCTAAGTGTGGGGTGCTGCAGGCTTTGGATGCGGTTGAGAAGGTTCTGCAGTACCGTACAGTAGCCATAGTCGGGTTATCAAGAAGCGCTGAGAAAGACAGCTATAAGGTTGCTGAGTTCCTAAAGTCAAAAGGTTACCGTATCATACCTATAAACCCGAATGCGGAAGAAATTCTTGGTGAGAAAGCATATTCTTCGCTGAAAGATCTGCCCGAGAACCTTAAAGCGAGCATAGAGGTTGTCGACATATTTCGGAAGTCTGAAGATGTGCCACCGATCGTCGAAGAGGCGGTAGAGATTCGTAAGAAGTATGGTAGGCTCAAGGCGATCTGGATGCAAGAAGGTGTGGTAAATAAGGAGGCTGCGCAAGCAGCAGAAGATGCTGGGCTAATCGTAATTATGGATAGGTGTATGATGAAGGAGAGGCTTAAGAGAGAAGAGATGCTTGAATTAAAATTATAGGTAACTCTTTAATAGTGAGCGGAGGGGGCTAAGTAGGCGACAGAAGTTGGACGACCTAGAGGATTTAAAGAGAAAGAAGATGTTTGAGCTGATGAGAAAGGCTGCAGAACAGGAATCTAAGAAGAATTACCCTACCAAACCAGTCGAGGTTACCGATGCAACCTTCTACAACTTCATCAAGCAGTACCCTGTTGTTGTAGTGGATTGCTGGGCTCCTTGGTGCGGACCGTGTCGAATGATCTCACCAGTTATAGAGGAGCTGGCTTCAGATTACGCTGGTAAGGTAGTCTTCGGAAAGCTGAATGTTGACGAAAACCCAGCTGTAGCAGCGGAATACGGCATTATGAGCATACCTACACTTCTCTTTGCCCGTAATGGTGAAGTAGTAGATAGGTTGATCGGCGCAGCCCCACGCCAGATAATCGAGGCTAAGTTGAGGCAGATCCTCGCCTAATGCTGCTTTGCAACACTCTTTTCTTCTAAAGCTCGTAGCACCCTAGCCCTAACGGTCGCTACGTCACCAGATCCATCTATATCCAAAACCTTGTTTTTTGCGACATAGTAGTTGAGCACAGGTGCGCTCATCTTAACATATGTCTGAAGCCTAGTTCTAACAACCTCCGGCTTATCGTCTTCCCTAAGTATCAACGCGCCGCCGCATCGATCACAAACCCCCTCAGCTTTCGGCGGGTTGGTTACTAGGTTATAGACCGCTCCGCATACCTTGCATACCCTTCTGGTAGAAAGCCTCTTCACAATCTCATCTTCAGAAACATTTAGGTTGATCACCCAGTCGATATGCAGACCCAGCTTGCTTAAAATCCTCTCCAGCTCCTCAGCTTGAGCAACTGTCCTAGGGTAGCCGTCGAGTATGAAGCCTCTTCTGCATTCCTCTCTAGATAAAGCATCTTCTAGAATTTCGTTTACCAAATCGTCCGGTACAAGCTCACCTCTATCCATATACTTCTTCGCTTTCATCCCTAACGTAGTCTTCTTAGACACATGTTCCCTAAGTAGATCGCCGGTAGATATGTGAGGGATGCCGTACACCCTGCCAACCTCCTCTGAAACCGTACCCTTACCAGAACCTGGTGGGCCAAAGATTATCAAGTGCTTCATTTCTAGCACCCTCGTAGCATTCTAACGCGCCGTATTTATGCCCTAATCTACTCTAAGAAACTATGTTAAGCTTTCGTCCACAAGAGGGGCATAGGTTACCATTTCTTAATCGGTTCTTGACCACCCAGAAGCCTCTTCTCTCAATGCAAAGAGCACCACAAGAGGGGCAGTAAGTGTTCTCATATTCTCCGTTTGGTACATTTCCCAAATACACGTGTTTTAAACCTGCTTCCATAGCCGCCTCTCGCCCCCTCCTTAAGACCTCAAAGGGTGTGTAGGGTGTGTCGAGCATCTTGTAGTCTGGGTGGAATCTGAGTAGATGGAAGGGTGTCTCCTCGCCTAGGTTTGTAGCGATCCACTCAGCAAGCCTCTTGATATCCTCGATTTCAGCACCAGTTGGCACAGGTACGATGAGATCTGTGACCTCTATGTGAACCCCCCGCGCTTTGAGGAGCTTGAGTGCTTCGAAAATAGGTTCGGCAGAGGGGACCAGAATATATCTTCGATAGAATTCTCGGTTGCCGGAGCCCTTAAAGTCCACGGTGATCGCATCTAAATGAGGTGCGATCAGATCTACAGCTTCCGGTGTTAGGTAGCCGTTAGAGACCCACGTTGTAAAGTAGCCTCTCTTCTTAGCCTCCTTCATCAAGTCAATGAGGTACTCCGCCTCGATCGTAGGCTCGTTGTATGTGCCAGTTACACCTTGGCAGTGGTAAGCACGGGTAAGCTCTAGGACACGCTCTATAGGTGTGTAGGGTTCTTGCACCACCCTCCTTTGGCTTATATCGTAGTTTTGGCAGTATTGGCAGGCGAAGTTGCAGCCTACAGTTGCGATTGAGAATACATATGAGCCGGGGTGGAAGTGGTTGAGGGGCTTCTTCTCTATAGGATCAGCGTGCATCGCAATTAATCTGCCGTAGTTTAGTGAATAGAGCCTACCACCCTTGTTAATTCTGACACCACAGTAACCTACTTTGCCTTCGGGTAGGCTGCATAGCCTAGCACATAGCCTACATCTAACCCTGCCGCCGGCCTCCGGCTCGCCTAACAGAGCTGGGTAGAGAGTGCTCGACGCTTGCTCAGACACCCTAACCACCGGCCCATAAGATAAGTGGTTGGAGCATCTATTAAGTCTTACAAGAAAAATTTACTAATAGGCCAGATTGGATGGTTGATGATGACTTGGCGCTTCTTAGATACTGGTGAAGGAGACGCGTACTGGAATATGGCGCTCGACGAAGCAATTCTCACACTACGCATAGAAGATAAGGTCCCTTCGACTCTGAGAGTCTACACGTGGAAACCTTCAGCGGTCTCAATAGGCTACTTCCAGAGCCTAGAAGAGGAAGTCGATCTTGAAGCGTGTAGAGCTCTTGGTGTCGACGTTGTACGCAGAATAACAGGAGGAGGCGCTGTATACCACGAATGGGGAGGAGAACTGACTTACAGTTTCGTAGCCCCTGAAGAGGAGCTCAGAGCAAAGCGCCTCTTTGCAGACATCCAAGGCTCTTACAGGGTCATTTGCGAGGCGATTGTAGAGGGGCTTAGGAAACTGGGTGTAAACGCTGAATTTAAACCTGTAAACGACATAGTGGTTAATGGGAAGAAGATTTCCGGTAATGCGCAGACGCGGAGACGTGGTGTTATTCTGCAGCACGGCACGATTCTGCTTAAAACAGATATCCCAACTATGTTTAAGGTTCTGAAGGTGAGTAAAGAGAAGGTTAGTGATAAAGCGATCAAGGCAGTTGAGGATAGAGTTACTACCATCTACCGTGAAGTTTCACGTAATATAACCTTGGATGATATCAAAGAGGCGCTCCGTAGAGGCTTTGCAGAGTACTTTGACGTTGAGGTAAGGGCGTCTTCGCCAACTCAAGATGAGCTGAATCTTGCTTCTGAGTATCGTAAACGTTTTTCCTCTTGGGATTGGATCGCAAAGAGGTGAACCCCCTCTGCTTCTGAGATCCGAATATAAGGTGAAAGGTGGGAAGCTGATTAAAGTTACGCTTGAAGTAGAGGGTGATGTTATCAAGAACGCCAAGATATGTGGAGACTTCTTTCTCTACCCTGAGGATGTGATAGAACACATCGAGCAAGCGCTTAAGGGCGCGAGGTCAGACTCGAAATTGGAGCAGATACTTGCAGAAGTGGTAAAGAGGAGTGGAGCACAGCTCCTAGGCTTCTCCGTCGATGATATTGCTGCAGCTATACGGCTTGCGTTTCAGAGTAGACTCGGATAAGGTATGCGCAAAGCTTAATTGTGAAGGCGTAGCGTTAGATGTGATGTGATAGGTTTGTCCGAGGAGCCTAAAGTTAGTGTCACCATCACACTTGGCGATCTGAGAGTTGAGTTTTCAGGAAGGGCTGAGGTAGTTGCCGCACAAGTAGATGAATTTCTCCATAAGCAGATACCATCCATAGACCTTGCTAGGCGAATCTATCTAAACTACTCTACAAAGGAGCTCGTCGAAAAGTTTGAGGGATTGATTAAAATCACTCCAGAGGGACCTAGAGTCTGGTTCGAAGGCGGGAAACTGAGCGATAAGGAGAAGGTCGCGCTTCAGCTAGTCGCTGCCAGGATAGGTCATCAGACTGGCAAGTCACCTTCTGAATCGCTCCTCGTGAGCGAGATACAGCAGAGCACCAACCTGAATCCGAAATCGGTCAGTTCAAGGCTCAGCGAGCTTGTAAAAGGTGGGTTAGTGGAGCGGGTTCAGACCGATCAAGGTGTAAAATATAGGATAACCACTCAAGGCATAAGTTGGCTCATAGACACGCTCTCGAAAAGAACCTTACCAAAATGATAGCCCAGCCCCATCTTTGCCTTCTGAGTTCCACTTGGCGGTTTTGAAGCGTGCTTGATCTTCGGACTAGCGCTTAATGCGGGAGAGGGTTTAGATGAAGCTAGAAAGATAGCTTCACTTACAGTTGGAAGTAAGATCAGCAGAGTTTGGATCTCCTATTCGCTAAGAGGCAGAGACCCTTTTGAAACAGCTTCCATAGCGGCTGCGGCTAATAGAGATTTAAGAATCGGTATCGGAGCATTAAGCCCATACATTTACACCGCAGCTGAAATCAAAAATAAAATGTTAGAGTTGATAGAACGGCATGGTGAGCGTTTTGACTTATGCCTAGGTCTTGGTGATAGGCGGGTGATAGAGGAGCTTGGACATAAGATATCTCATAGCGCCTTCCTAACCCTTTTGATATCAGCCCTTAGATCGCTTAAGAATGATCTTTCTAGGCGAGGTGTGAAGATCTGGTTGGGCGCTCAAGGCTCAAGAACCCTTGCCTTAACCGAATATTTTGATGCTGTGCTTCTTAACCACTGTAGTCCGGATGCTGTCCGATGGGCTTTAGGAAAGATAGGTCCTACTAAAAAGCAGAAGGAGATCGGTGTCTCCGCACCCTCATACATCTACGAAGATCTTGAGGCTGAGATGTTTGCTTGCGTTAGAAGGGCGGCTCTGAAAATACTGCTGGGTGCTACGAGAGCGCTTGTGAGAGACCTACGCCTCGAAGAAGAGTATCAGCGAGCCCTGAGCTATCTAAAAAGCCTACCAGCGGGATTGAATGAGGCCGAGATTGTCTCAGAGAATCTCGTCAAATCTTTAACAATAACCATGCACGCATCAGCTCTACCAAACTACATAAAATCTATTGGAGAGCTTGGCGTTACTGAAGTGGTATTCGGCTACCCTCTTAGTGTAAGCATTAATCACATAGAGGTACTCAAATCGACCTTAGCGACAATACCTTAACTCTTTCTCCACCGAGCAGTAAAGGCAATTTTTAAGCCTCAATCCGAAGGGCTCTAGTAAAATTTATTATTTACCTTGGGCCTCTATCAAATATAGAGGGCTTTGATCCAAGTAACCGAAAACCGCCAGATCACCTGTAAATGGTGTGGTAGAGACCTCTCTACCTCCTACTACTACAGGTGTTCGAAATGCGGTAGCACCTATTGCTTCATACACAAAGATAGGCATAGATGTTAGAAAGCTACTCAGTAGCCTTCCAACCAGGTTTAACGATCAACACAGGGCATTTTGCGAGTCTACTTAACTTCTCAGAAACACTCCCAAGAAGAAAAGCTTTAACTGTACTAAGTCCTCTACTCCCAACCACCAGTAGATCGAAGCCCTCTTCGTTAGCAACCTTTGCTATTTCTTCAGCCGGATGCCCGATAACAAGTCTGGTCTTAACCTGCACACCGCTCTTCTCTGCTATAAGTTGGCTTCGACTCAGAACCTCCCTACCAGCCCGCTCAAGCTGCTCCAAGGGTGGGCTGAGCAGAATCCCCTCGTATGTATACATAGGGCTGACTACCGCGTGTATAAGGACCAGTTCTGAATCGAACTTTTTGGCAAGCGTAGCCGCATATTCAACCGCGTGCTCAGCATAAGTAGAGCCGTCTACCGCGACAAGTATCTTTTTGAACAGCCTTCTTCCACCACTTTAACTTAGCTAGGCGCTTAGATAAATATTTAGAGAGCCTCCTCCTAATCGTTACTTGCCTTGAAAAGAGAAAAGTCATCGACATATGAGTTTTTATACCACACCTTAATTGGTATATGTAGGATGTAAGATGCCTAAGGCCATAGTGCTGATAAATGCAGATGTGGGTACAGAAACCTATCTTCTGCAAAAACTAAGGAGCACGCCGAATGTGAAAGAAGCTTACTTTGTGTTTGGGGTATATGATTTGGTAGTGGTCCTTGAAGCTGATAGCATCGAAGCTCTCAAAGAGACGATAACCGTAAAGATTAGGGGTCTCCCAGAGGTTCGCTCAACTCTCACTATGACTGTGATAGAGTGAAGATCTTACCTTTACTCCTTTATTTCATGCTTCTGCCAGCCTCAAGTATCCTAGCTTCGGGCGTATCCAATGCGATGAACCCTTTGCAGTCGATACACATCCAACCTACCTTACGCCAACGCTTACCTTTAGGCGTAGACTCACGTATATACACAGCGTGGAACCGCCCTATCTTTCTGCCGCTTTTATCTACTATGGCTGGGTTCGGGCAGTTCACATGTGCCTTATAGTAGACCACAGTTGGTGTATACCTCTTACCGCTATATAAGGTGTATGCAACTTATTTTTCAAACCTTGCTGCAGCGATGTTATTCGCTATCAGCGCAGCTAGCGCCCCTCCACCTACTCCATTATCTATGTTTACGACACCCACGCCAAGTGAACAAGACTGGAGCATAGCCATCAATGCAGCCAGCCCCTTCTTCCCAAAACCATAGCTTGATGAGGTAGGCACACCTATAACTGGCACGGAAACCAGCCCCGCCACAACTGAAGGTAACGCGCCCTCTCTACCAGCAACAACCACAAGCACATCAACACGCCTCTCAAGCATATTTTTAAGTGCTGGTATGAGCCTATGCACACCAGCCACACCAACATCTACTTCAAGATATACTTCACAACCCATCTCCTCAGCGACCACTCTAGCCTCTTCAGCCACCCTTAGATCACTCGTTCCAGCGGTCAATATACCCACTTTACCACCACTCTTCCTCACCTCACCACTTCTCCTAACCACTACTACACCTGCTCTCTCAAATGATCTTACCTCTTTTCCCTCAAAGAGTTGTTTAAGTTGTTTAATTTTTTCAAAGCTTAGCCTGCTTACGATAACTCTATCACACGATTCTAGCATTCTGTTGACGATCTGAGCGATCTCATCAACAGACTTATCTTCCCCATACACTATTTCGGGTATGCCTTTCCGAGCCTCTCTGCCAACATCTAGAGTCGCTAAACCGCTAACCTCAGCCAGTACGGTCTGGTCGATCAGCTTCTCGGCTTCGTTGACTGAGATTCTGCCTTCAGCTAGATCCTTCAGAATACGCTTATAAATAGGGTTCATCACCAATATTACCTAAAGATACCGTTTTAAAAATGTTAGAAAGCCTAGGGCAAACATTTTGTTCAGCAAAGCGGATAAAAAGGCTGCCCACAACTATAAGGGTGTATGGCGGTTAAAAGGGTTCTAATTATTGATGGAAGCTCTGCGGGAATCTCAGGGGATATGCTCGTTTCGTCGCTGATAGACTTGGGCGCACCAGAGAAAGACGTATTGGACGCCATGAAGGCTGCTGCAACGGTTTTAAGAAGATCTGAGGCAGAGATCTCAGTAGAGGAGGTTAAGAGAGGAGGGTTTAGATGTAAGTTACTCTCTGCAAAATACAAAGAAGAGAAGACGCATTACCAAGCAGAAGAACTCCTTGAACAAGTAAAGGCAGCTGCAGAATCAACCTTATACACAAAAAAGGCTAAAGAATACGCTTATGAAGCTGTGAAGCTTTTAGTCGATGTTGAAGCGCATCTTCACACCACGGATCCTAAGGATCTACACCTCCATGAAACTGGTTCTGTTGATACGGTCATCGACGCCATCGGCGCAGCGTTCGCCCTAGAGCACCTAAACCTATTCGAAGCAGAGATCTACGCTACACCAGTAGCGGTAGGCGGAGGGCTCATAAGATTCTCTCACGGCATAACACCTGCACCAGCACCAGCAGCCCTTCGTATACTTACCTTAAAGAAGATACCTTTCCACGGCGGACCTGTTGAAGGAGAGCTTACAACACCTACAGGAGCCGCCTTGCTTGCAGCCCTAGATCCTAAGCCCAAGCACTTCTACCCCCAGATCAAGCCGCTAAAAGTAGGTTTAGGTGGTGGGGTAAAGGAAATAGATGGCGTACCGAATATTCTGCGTCTGATCTTAGGTGAAGATCTCTTCAGCGACTTAGGGGATGTGATTGTGCAGCTGGAATCAAACATCGACGATGCTTCTGGAGAGGTGATAAGTAGAGCCTCAGAGGTGCTTTTAAGGGAGGGTGCTCTCGACGTTGCGATAATACCCGCCTATGCAAAGAAAGGCAGACCAACTTGGATCATCCAAGCCCTCTGTAACCCAGAAGATGTGGCGAAGCTCAGCAGCATACTCATGGTTGAAGCGGGCACATTAGGCGTAAGATATCACACAGTACCCAGATACGTAGCGAGGAGACGAATCGAAACCACAACCTTAAGAATAGATGGGGTGAATTATAAAGTTAGAGTGAAGATTTCAGAGACCCCTGAAGGTAGGCTGATAAGGGCTAAACCAGAATATGCGGACCTAAAGGCAATCTCCCAAGCGACCGGGCTTCCAGTAAGAAGGCTGCAAGAGATGGTGGAGGATGAGAGAAGAAGTTGGATAGAGAAGAGGCCCTAGAAAACCTCTCAAAGCAGATAATCGGCTGCACCTTATGCCCACGGCTGACAGAATATAGAGTTAAGGTGGCACTTAACCCGCCAAAAAGGTACAGAGGAGAAGAGTATTGGGCTAAACCCCTACCGGGTTTTGGAGATCCTTATGCAAAGATGCTCGTCCTAGGGCTAGCGCCAGCCGCTCACGGTGGTAACCGAACAGGACGTATGTGTACTGGTGATAATTCAGGGGCTTGGCTTATGAAAGCGCTCTACGAAACCGAATTTGCAAATCAACCTACTAGCCTTTCACGTCACGATGGCTTGAAGTTAAGTGGTGCATATTTGACTGCCGTTGTTAGATGCGTTCCTCCAGCCAACAAGCCGTTAAAGAGTGAAGTTGAAAATTGCTTAAGGTATCTTAAGGTTGAGCTCGAGATTCTTAAAGATATTAAGTTAGTCTTAGCGCTGGGACGCTTGGCTCATGAGGCGTATCTTAAGATCTCCGGTTCAAGAAACGTCCTTTTCAAGCATGGTCAGATAATTAGCTTAGGTGGACGCATTCCTTTTCTAGTTGACTCCTATCACCCCAGCCGCCAGAATACCCAGACAGGTCGGCTTAGATGGGATATGTGGATAGATGTCTTTAATCGGGCAAGAGCCTTTTTGGCTGGAAATTCTGTGAATAAACTTATATAACATTGTTATGAAAATTATCTTAGGGAAATGCTATGAAAAGAAACAGCCCCTTCACAGCACAGCCTAAACAGATAAAACAGAGTAGGTAGAGCGTGTAGTATATGTACCCAGACCAACTTGACCCCGAAATAATAAAGCAGGACTTCCCTATATTCAAAAGAAGAATCTACGGCAAGCCTCTCATATACCTCGATAACGCAGCAACAACACAAAAACCACGCCAAGTCATCGAAGCAATTCGCGAATTCTATCAGAACTATAACGCTAACGTACATCGGGGCGTATATAGGTTAAGTGTAGAGGCAACCGAAGCCTTTGAGAACGCGAGAGCAAAGGTTGCAAGGTTCATAAACGCAAAAGATTCAGAAATAGTCTTCACAAAGAACGCTACCGAAGCCTTAAACCTCGTCGCTTACAGCTGGGGTCTATGCAACTTAAAGAAGGGCGATCGAATACTATTGACTGAAATGGAGCATCATAGCAATATTGTGCCTTGGCAGCTCGTAGCAAAGCATACCGGAGCAGTGGTAGATTACATCCCGATCAATGAGGATGGCTTGCTCGTTGACGAAGAGGTAGATAGGTTGCTGAATTTGGAACCTAAGATCGTAAGCATTACGCAAGCATCTAACGTGCTTGGCACAATAAATGATGTGAAAGAAATTGTGGAGAAGGCGCATAAAGTAGGCGCTATCGCTGTTGTAGATGCCGCTCAATCTGTACCACATATGCGGGTAGATGTTAAGGAATTGGGGTGTGACTTCCTAGCATTTTCGGGGCATAAAGCCTTAGGTCCATTAGGTGTTGGTGTGCTCTATGGCAAAAGAGACTTGCTAAAGGACATGAACCCGTTCTTGGGAGGTGGAGATATGATCAGCAGAGTATGGTTGTCTGGTGCTGAGTGGAATGAGCTGCCTTGGAAGTTTGAGGCAGGCACCTCTTCTGCAGCTGACGTTATAGGTTTAGGCGCTGCGGTAGACTATCTGAATTCCATAGGTATGAGTAGAGTAAGAGCGCATGAGGTTAGGTTGACCGAGTACGCTTTGAAGCGGTTGTCTGAAATCTCAGATATAAGGATATACGGTCCAAGGGATTTAGATAAACGAAGCGGTGTAATATCTTTTAACCTATCTGGTATACATCCGCACGACTTGGCGACCATACTTGATGAAGAGGGTATCGCTATAAGAGCCGGGCACCAC
>JAAOZN010000028.1 GCA_011605775.1 Nitrososphaerota archaeon
CGCATCGTTTACGGCTGGGACTACCCGGGTATCTAATCCGGTTCGCTCCCCCAGCTTTCATCCCTCACCGTCGGGCGCGTTCTGGCGGACCGCCTTCGCCACTGGTGGTCCTCCCTGGATCAGCGGATTTTACCCCTACCCAGGGAATACCGTCCGCCTCTCCCGCCCCCTAGCCCCACAGTATCCTCCGCAGCCCAACGGTTGAGCCGTTG
Organism: Nitrososphaerota archaeon; assembly: GCA_011605775.1. Taxonomy (NCBI): domain Archaea; kingdom Thermoproteati; phylum Nitrososphaerota; species Nitrososphaerota archaeon. The sequence continues at coordinate 213 of JAAOZN010000028.1, forward strand.
GATTTAACGGAGGACTTATGGAGCCGGCTACGGATGCTTTAGGCCCAATAAACGCCCCAACCACTCGAGGAGCTGGTATTACCGCGGCGGCTGACACCAGACTTGCCCTCCCCTTATTCCTCGGGCTTTTTACACCCGAGAAAAGCCATCCTCAGCGGATGGCACTCAGAGTAGCCTCGTCGCGCTTTCGCGCATTGCGAAGGTTTCGCGCCTGCTGCGCCCCGTAGGGCCTGGACCCTTATCTCAGTGTCCATCTCCGGGCTCCTTCTTCCAAAGCCCGTACCGGTTATAGGCTTGGTGGGCCATTACCCCACCAACTACCTGATCGGCCGCAGCCCCATCCTGAAGCGGCTGAGGAGACATGCCTCCTCAACCCTTTCGACCAAGGCCCCTTCCAGGCGCCTTGATCTATCGTGGATTAGTCCCAGTTTCCCGGGGTTATCCACGTCTTCAGGGTAGGTTGGCTACGTGTTACTGAGCCGTCCGCCACGCCTCTCACATGGTCGAGAGGCGTACGACTCGCATGGCTTAGTCCCGCTCTGAGAGCAGTTGGGTCCGGCAGGATCAACCGGAGTCAGGGCGTTTATTTGGGAGTACGGCTAAGCTCTTGCGAGGGCACACAGCCTACATCAGATTCAACAGATTATCTGTTGAATCTTCATACTTGTTAGCGCGTCTGGAGGTCTATAGCGCATTGCTTGGGTTCGACCCATAGGCTTACTATAGACGCCGCCAAGCGACGCGCAAATTAATAGTAGGTTAGAGCCCTAGATATAAGCGTTTATGTTGATATGGTCTACTGCTTTGAGAATGGTGCGGGGGGTGGGATTTGAACCCACGAACCCCTATGGGACGAGGTTCTGAGCCTCGCGCCTTTGACCTGGCTTGGCAACCCCCGCATACGCTACAGTTAGGTAAATCTTTGGGGCTACATAAGGTTGATTTTCGCTTATTTTGCTAGCTTGAGGGCCTTTGCAAGGTTCCCTTGATCGTCTCTTCTTTCGTCTACTGGTGTCTCCATGACTATCGGTAGTCTTCTGATTTCGGGTGTGTGTAGTATTGCCTTCATCCCCTTTTCGCCTATCTTCCCTAAGCCTATATGCTCGTGCCTATCTAGATGTGAGCCTAAATCGCCTACGGAGTCGTTTAAGTGCACAGCCTTGAGGTGCTGGAGGCCAACTTCTTTGTCGAGCTGGGATAGTGTTTCGTTTACGGCTTTTTGGGTCCTTAGGTCGTAGCCTGCTGCGAATGCGTGGCAGGTGTCGAAGCAGATTCCCACCCTACCTTGCTCACCAATCTCATCCATTATTCTTTTGAGATCTTTGAACCGTGAGCCGAGGCTGTTTTTCTGACCAGCGGTATTTTCGAGCAATATCATAACTTTGTTGTTCACAGCTTTGAGGGCAGATCTACAGGCTTTGACAACCCTCTGCATGCCAGCTTCCTCACCCGAACCCATGTGGCTTCCTAGGTGGAGCACAAGGTAGGGGATCTTCAGCCTCCCTGCTCTTGTTAGGTCCTCGAGCAAGCAGTTTACAGATTTTTTGTATGTTTCATCGTTTGGAGAAGCGAGGTTTGGTAGGTAAGGCATATGCGCCAAAACAGCGGTGTAGCCCCAATCTTCACATTTCTTCACAAAACGCTCCGCTTCCTCCTCATCCAACGGTTTATACGCCCAGCCTCTTGGGTTCTTCAAAAAGATTTGGAAGGCTGTGCAGCCTGCTTCCTTAGCCCTATCTACAGCCAGATCTATTGAGCCTGTGATAGAGACGTGGAAACCGATCTTAAGATCGCTTTGCACATCCTAATGCATGTGGTTAATTATGTATAAGATTTTCTAGAGTAGGAGTAGGTGGTAGAGTATCGCTTTTTGTGTGTGTAGTCTGTTTTCAGCTTCCTCCCAGACGACCGACCATTTACCGTCTATCACATCGTCTGTAACCTCTTCGCCTCTATGTGCGGGTAAGCAGTGGAGGAAGATGGCGTCACGCTTAGCCATCTCCATCAGCCTCCCGTTAACTTGGTATCTGGGTAGAAAGGTGCTAAGCCTCTTCTCTCTTTCAGCTTCCTTACCCATGGAGATAAAGGTGTCGGTGATTACGACATCCGCGTCTGTAACGGCTTCGACTGGGTCTTCGGTTATGTATATCTTCGAGTTTCCCGCTTCTTGCAAAACTTCTTTTCTTGGCTGATACTCTCTTGGGCAAGCTATGTTGAGAGTCAGATTGAGTTTAGCAGCGGCTACTATCAGTGTATTGGCTACGTTATTATCTCCATCACCAACCCAAGCGATCTTTAAGCCGCTTAACCCACCCTTCGCCTCTCTGATCGTCTGAAGGTCCGCAAGGATCTGACAAGGATGGTAAAGGTCAGATAACCCGTTTATGACCGGGATCGGGGCTGCCTCAGCAAACTTAACTAAATCTGAGTGTCTAATCACACGGAGCATCGCTGCGTGAACATATCTTGAGAGCACTCTAGCCGTGTCCTCTATGGTTTCGCCTCTAGCCAGCTGCATCTCGCTTGAATGAAGCACAATCGTGTTCCCGCCGAGTTCCTTCATGGCAACCTCAAAGCTTACACGCGTGCGTGTGGAGGGTTTTTCAAAGATCATCGCTAGTGTTTTGTCACGGAGCGGTTTATGTAGAATGCCTTGCCTCCTCTCTTTTTTGAAGCGGTCTGCGGTGTCAAGTATGGTGATTATCTCTTTCGCATCTAATTCTTTTAGCGAGAGTAGGTCAAGACCCTTTAACTTCATCTACCTCTTCAAGCGATGAATCTACACCGGGGGTATAATTATCTTTCCGAAGCGTCAAATAGTGATTTTACAAACTCGTCTGCGTCAAAGGGTTTTAGGGTGTCGTAGCTCTGCCCTACACCTAGATAGAGTATGGGTTTGCCCGTGACATAGACTATCGAGAGGGCTGCGCCCCCCTTCACATCAGCATCGACCTTAGTGAGTACAACACCGTCGAAGTTTGTAAACTTCTGAAACTCCTTAGCTTGTGATACCGCATCGTTTCCAGCCAAAGCATCTCCTACAAATATCTTGAGGTCTGGCTTCACAACGCGGATTATTTTCTCCATTTCGTCCATAAGGTTTCGGCTTGTCTGCATCCTACCAGCCGTATCGACAAGAACAACATCGACTCTATGCTTCTGAGCGTAAATCACAGCATCTCTGGCTACCGCAGCCGGGTCTGCACCATATCTTTGTGAAATAACCTTTAGACCGAGCTTCTCTGCGTGGGTCGTTAGCTGCTCTATAGCACCAGCTCTATGTGTGTCTGCGCAGGCTAATATGACGCTGAACCCCTTTTGCTTAAGAAGGTTAGCGAACTTCGCTATAGTTGTAGTCTTACCCGTGCCGTTTATGCCTAAGAAGATGATCACATACGGCTCGCCTTTAGCCTTTTTTTCACTTATCTGCTGAATAAGGTCAATAGGTTTAGCCTTAAAGAACTCTTCCCTTATTATCTCGAGCAGCTTCCTCTTAAGGTATTCTTGGGTTGGTGTGCTTCGACTAACTCTCAGCCCTACAACCTCTTGCTTAACTCTAGAGGTTAGCGCCTTGACTACCTCTTCTGCTACATCGCTCTCAAGCAGCGCTAATTCGAACTCCCATAGAACCTTTTCAACTTCATCTTCAGATAAGGTCTTTTGCGTTGCTGAGGCGGCTAAAGAGGAGAGAGCCTTCTTAAGCTTCTCAAACATCTCTAGTTAACCTTGCTCTAATTTTGCTGCTAAGTTATTCACTTGGGCTCTGTACGCATTTATTTTATTTGCTAGTTCGGCTTTCTGAGTACCGATATTTGAGAGGGCTGCTTCAAGCTGGCTTAAGCGTTCATTTAGATATTTTAGTGTGTCTTCTTTACTCTTTTCTATAACTACGCCTGCGCCAACGTTAAGCAAAAGTTTGTCAGCAGTAGGTGAGCAGACCCTCATCAGAACACCCGCCCCTAGTGGCACAAGTATCTCTGAATCTGAGCCTTCAGGTATAGATTTAAGAGCCTCTATGGTTGCTTTACTATCTAGCAAGGCTCTTGCTACTAGTGTTTCCCTCGCAGAGAGTTCATTATAGTATGATTCGAGGATCCTCAGCTCGAGAACCATCCTTTGAATCTGTTCTTCTACACTCAACTCCCAGCATCTGGTGGATTTTATCTTACATTTAAACCTTGAAGACTCTACTGAGTATCATCAACTCCGGCCCAGTAGTAAGGGACCCTACCACCGCATTACTTTGGTTGACTAATATTCCAGACGTAACAAAAGGTACACCACCGTTTATGGTTGCTGGCTCTACATCTACTGAAAAGATTTCAGAAAGGCGTTCTATCTCGGTAGGCGAAGCCTTCGGATGGACGGCTGCACCCTTATCTGTGACGGTAACAAGTGAACCGACCTGCGTGTATCCGGCTATACTTAGGGTCTCCACGGGAACATCCAGTACCTCTCTTACTGTTTTTAGGCATTCTGCGTGAAGAAGGGGTGATGCTACTGCTCCTTTATTGTTGGCTGCTAAAAGATTTCCAACGCTAGTATATTTGCTTGGTAGCCTAGCTACACGCAACCCTGTCTCTCTGCTTAACGTCTTTATTTCTTCGTCTTCTGCCAACCTTGAAACCAATATGCCGTTGTCATTCAGAGCCACCAAGGGGCCTAGGAGGCGTGAACCGGCTATGGATATTCTGATTGGTTTAACGCCTAATAGTATAGATAGTTTGGAGCATTTGGTTGAGGCTAAGCCTCGCGGCGCTAGAACGAATCGGTTATTTGCTTTAAGGAACACTCCGATGTTTGGAGATCTATAGACATCCAGCATATATATGCCCATGTTCACCAGCAGCCCCTTGGTGTCAAGCACTGCTCTCCTCTTACTACGTTCAGAGTTGGGTGAACTTAAGTATTAATGCTTAGGTGAGGTTAAAATAGCTCGCTTTAGGTAGGGATTTGGTTTGAGTTCACATCTGATGGAGCTCCCTCGTGTAATCCAGATAGGTTATGGTGTGATTAGAGAAGTAGGTAGTTTCCTCGCCAGATTTTCACCTAAACGCATTCTGATCATAAGTGGACCTATCGTGTGGGCTAGGGTTGGAGAGATGGTGGAGGATGCGTTAAAGAGGGAGGAGTTTAGGTATCGATGCATAGAGGTGGATCACTCAACTAAGAAGGAGGTGGAAGACGCTGTAAGGGTTGCTAAAGAGTTTGGCGCAGATCTAATAATAGGCTTAGGCGGGGGTAGGGCAGTAGATGTCGCTAAACTTACCTCATATTACTGTGGAGTAATTTTTGTAAGCTTACCGACCAGCGCTTCGCATGATGGGATAGCAAGCCCGCTTGCCTCAATAAAAGGCGGGGACAGGCCCTACTCATATATGACTAAACCGCCTACTGGCGTTTTGGCTGATGTAAATATTATAGCCGAAGCGCCGCCGAAGCTTCTAGCAGCTGGTTGCGGAGACCTCATAGCAAAAATAACGGCTGTTAGAGATTGGATGCTTGCAAGGGACGAGAAGCAAGAATATTTCGGCAAATATGCTGCAAACCTAGCGCTGCTGAGCGCGGAAATCGTACTATCTGAAGCTAAAGGTATAGGTAGCGGCAGTAAAGAGTATGTGAGAGATGTTGTTGAAGCTCTGATCAGCGCGGGTGTAGCTGCTGGCATAGCTGGGAGCAGCAGACCGTGCAGTGGAGCTGAGCACCTCTTCAGCCATGCGCTAGACATTATAGCGCCTAACGTAGGGCTTCATGGAGAGAAATGTGGGTTAGGTGCTGTTATGATGGCGAAGCTACACAATTTAGATTGGGAGAAGCTTAGAGATGCACTGCGTGATGTGAAGGCACCTGTGACTGCCACAGAACTGGGGTTAAGTGCTGATCAGATCGCAAAAGCCCTTGTTTTGGCACCAGATCTTAGGCCTGAAAGATATACTATTCTGCATAAAATACGTTTAAGTTATGAGCAAGCGAAGGCTCTTGCCAAAGATGTCGGGGTTATTTGACCTCTTTCTTTTCTTGCTCTTCGGGTTTTTCGGATGCTTTAGCTTCTTGAGGTTTCTCTTCCCTCTTCTTTTCTGAGCGGTATTCTTCTATGAAAATTACCTTCTCTATCTCTGGTAGGTATTTGAAGATGTCTTTTGATATTCCTCTCTTGCTTATCTGTAAGCCCTCAAATAGGTAGGTTTCTTCGGGTAGCTGTATTTTGACGGTCTTATCCTCTATGGTTGCTAAGATCTTCTTCTCATCCAAGTTTATCCAACGCTTAGTCAGATGGAGCACCTTTTCCATCGGATCTTCGAGTTTCTTCACCACCTCGATCGTGTAGGTAAGCACTTTTCCAGCCAAGCGGTGGTTAAAATCTACTTGCACCCTACCTGAACCCACAAACCTCACTATACCTACCCTCCCTTCGTACTCCACTTCGTCCCCTACGCTTATCTCCTGCGCTTTTTCACCAAATTTTCTAAGAGGGATAAGTCTGATCTTAGCAGCATCCCTTTGCCCAAAAGCCTTTTCAGGTGGTATATCGATGCTGATCTTCTCCCCTACGGAGGCTTGCTTAAGTGCTTCATCTATTCCAGGTATAACCCATCCTTCGCCTACTGAGATTAGGCGTGGTTCGTACCTTCTGGAGGTGTCGTAGATGCCTAGAGCCTTCGCCTCTTCTTCAACGGTAGTTTCAAGAGGCTCGTTTGTATCTTTGACCTTCCCAGTTAAGTTAACTAGGACGAGCGTTCCTGTTTCGAGCGGCAATTCGGAGCACAGATACGCCATCTAAAGATGGGCTAAAATACTTGTCGCTCACCGCTCTGTCGCTTCTATTCGATCTACGTATTAGTTTAGCTGTGATAGGACTTTGAGGGCTTCGTTCAAGGCTGCGGCTGTGCTGTTCTGGTAACCGAGCTGGTTTAGAGCCGCAGATACAGCTGTTACAGTAGTTAATACGTGCGGGGTGTTCACTTCACCCATGCAACCGATTCTAAAGACCTTTCCTCTGAACTCGCCAAAGCCGCCTGCGACCAATACATCAAACTTATCATCCAATAGCTTTCTGAACTTACCGTCTTCTATACCGGGAGGGTAGCTAAAGGCTAACACAACATTAGATCTAACATCCTCTTTCGCTGTTGGTTTGAGGTTTATTGCTGATAAGGCTCTGTAAAAAGCTTCAGCACATATCTTATGCCTTCTTATGCGGTTTTCCAAACCCTCCTCCAACACAATATTAAGCGCCTCATCAAGCGCGTAAAAGAGCGGTAGAGCTGGTGTGAAGGGTGTCTCCCCTCTCTCTGCATACTTAAAGTATCTTGGCATGTTGAAGTAGTGTCTTGGAGGTGGAGGGTTGCTCTCAAGATACTTCTTAACCCTATCGCTCACCGATACAATAACTACACCCGGGGGGGCAGCAAGACACTTCTGACTACCAGTTATACAAATATCGACACCAAGCTCATCTACAGGCAGCTCGTCTCCACCAAGTATGGAGATAGCGTCAACAATGTAGAAGGCACCTAGCTCTGAGGCAAGCTTACCTAGATCTCTAAGCCATCTAAATGTGACGCCGGTCGAGGTTTCATTATATATTACAAAGACTGCTTTAATATCTTTATTAGCCTCTGCCAGAGCTCTGATCTTATCCATCCGAGGAGCGTCACCAAGCGGGGCTTCCGCGACTACCGCTCTACCCCCAGCCGCTTCAACCTGCTCCGCAGCCCTCTGTCCGAACTCTCCAAAGACCGTGACAAGCACCTTATCCCCGGGTCTAACGATATTTGTTATAGCTGCTTCCACGCCTCCGGAGCCAGAGGCTGTAAACACGATTATGTCGCTCTTGGTGAGGAAGACCTTCTGGCACTTCTCTTTAATACCATTGTAGAGTTGTGTGAAGGCTGGGCTTCGATGGTTTATTATCGGCTTGAGCATAGCGTGCATAACTCGGTCAGGCACGTTAGTTGGCCCCGGTATCATAACGAGCTTTCTACGCATACCTAAACCCGTGCCAGAGGCTGATATAAGAGCTTTATCTATTAGCTTCTGAACTATTTCCGAATGTCTGACGTTGCTAATAGTTTTAGTTTTAAGCACGGCCCTTTGTTACTTCTGTTGGTTAAGCTGCTTAAGGCGCTCAACACCACCTACTTCACAAATTATTTTTGCAACAGCCCTAGGGACCAGTTCCTCCCAGGGTTCTCCCATTAACATTCTACGCCTAACTTCGGTGGCTGAGAATGTTGGGCGCTCATAGAATGGTATGTCTAATACGGTGAAACCTTCTTCTTGGAACAGCCTCCTTGTTAGAGGGTCGTTGGAGAAGACGACATCAAACTTGGGCACAGCTGCTTTAACCGAAGCAACCCAGAGCGAGTGGGCGGAAGAATCTGGCAAAGGTATGATCAGCACCCTTCTGCAGTCTATACCAGCTTCTTCTAGCGCAGCCTTTATCATATACACCCTTTCGCCCGCCGTGAAGGGGTTGTCTAGTTGATGGCTCTTGTCAGCAGAACCGACAAGGATGCATAACTCCTCGACCTTCTCCAGCGCATACCTTACAGCGTGAAGATGACCGGTGTGGAAGGGTTGGAAGCGCCCCACTAGAAGACCTCTCTGCCACATACCCTCTTATAGGCTCACAGAATTATTTAAACACCAAGCAGAGGGGTTAAAGGGGTTGGGTTGAGCGAAGCGGTAGTCGATGGCTCTTATGGTGAAGGAGGGGGGCAGATACTTAGAACCGCAGTAGCCCTATCAGCGATAATAAAAAGACCTGTAAAGGTAGTCAAGATCAGAGCTGGTAGACCCAATCCAGGGCTTAGGCCGCAGCACGTTGGTACCATAAAGATAATAGCTTCGATGTGTGACGCTGAAGTAGAAGGGCTTCACGTAGGCTCCTCCACCATCCTCTTCAAACCCAAGAGGCTCGCCGCTAGCGAGATGAGGTATGATATAGGGTCTGCTGGTGCGATAACCCTCCTCCTCCAAGTTGCGGTTATAGTAGCAGCTAAGGCCGAGCAGAAGTGTAGTTTCGAGATCATAGGTGGAACTGATGTTAAATGGAGCCCAACCATAAACTACTTTAGCTGCGTCTTCATACCAGCATTAAAGGCATTAGGAGTCGATGTGAAGCTTGCCGTGAAGAGGCGTGGCTACTACCCTAAGGGTGGTGGCTTGGTGAAAGTTGAAGTTGAGCCTGCTGAGAGCATAAAGCCCCTAACTCTAATACGGCAACCGGAATCACCAGCAAATATAATCAGCGTATGTTCGCAACTGCCACCAGAGGTTGCGAAGAGGCAGCTCAACTCAGCCCTCAACATACTCAACCAACACATGATACCAGTAGCTGACGTTAAATCCGCAGTAGAGCCTGCTATCAGCGCTGGTACATCCCTAACCATATACAGCGTAGACGAATCCAAAGGGACGTACTTGGGTGCAGACGCTATAGGTGAAAGAGGCAAACCAGCTGAGCAAGTAGGTAGGGAGGCTGCTGAAAAGTTTCTATCCGAGTGGTCTGCCCAAGTAGCCGTGGATTCCCACCTTGCAGATATGCTTGTGCTACCGCTCTCTTTGGCAGAAGGCGCTTCAACCTACACCACCTCTAAACTCACCCAGCATCTTGAAACCAACCTGTATGTTGTGAGCAGGTTGACTGGCTGCAACTATGAGTTAAACAAACTCAGCTCTGGCGCTGTTGAGGTTAAGATTACCCCCAAGATGGTTTGGCAAACAATTTAAATAACGAAAGAGCGATAGCGAAGCGGTAAAACTGTGGTAGCGTTGGGCACCAACCTTCTACTCCGCTATAGAGCCCTTGACCTCCCCATACTCTACTTGGTAACCTTCCTCACGCGTGTAGGTTTCGGAGTTGTTGTGATAGCCTTCCCTCACTACGTTAACGCAGACAGCTTTCTAACAGGGGTGGTGCTCTCAATCTACCCGGTCTTTGAAGCTTTGTCAGCAGCGCCTACTGGCATGTATGTTGATAGGCACGGGCGTAAACGTATGCTTCTCTTTGGGCTAACCTCTATGTCGATCCTAACCTTCCTCATCGGGTTATCAAGGGACACATTATTCATAGCGGTTGTGCACGGTGTCATGGGTGTCTCAGCAGCAGCCATAATTGTATCAACCCTAACAATAATCACAGATCTCACAAAGATTAGTGATAGAGGTGTAGGCATGGGCTTGTTCGATCTAGCTAACATAGCCGGTTACGCGGGAGGGATACTCATAGGCACAGGGCTCTACACCACCTTCGAAACCAACCCTAGTTACGTGTTCTTCGCCACAGCAACCCTTCTACTTACAGCAACGGTCTTAGCTAAAGTATTGGTGATCGAACCGCCACACGAGCAGCTGAGAGCGCCGCTTACATTCAACTTCTTTAAAGCTCTTAGCTGGAAGATAAAGAGCCTACTACCACTCTGGTTCGCACTCACAACTTTGGTCGGAATAGCCTTCTTTATACCAAAAGCTTTGAGCTTAGGCGGTTTCACCGTAGGGGAATCTGGGCTTCTCCTCTTCGCAGGCGCTGCGGGCTTAGGTGTAGGTGCTACGATCTTCGGTAAGGTCTCTGATAAGATAGGGCGGGAAAAGACGATGTGGATAGGCATCATCGGCATGCTCATTCTACTACCAACACTAGCCCTCTCACTATCCCCAGACACCAACCCAGAGTACCCCAGCTTCGGAGCCTATCTATATGTGATAGCGCCCTCAGCCCTAATGGTTTCTGCACTCGTGCCATCAATTCTGGCTCTAGTAGGCGACACCGCTAGATCGACTTTACGCGGCTCAGCCATGGGGCTATACAGCATCATGCTCAGCCTAGGAATAGCAGTAGGTAACGTAGTTGGGGGCGCTTCGGGTCAGATAGGCGGGTTAACCGCCATACTGTATGTTGCAGAAGGGCTGTTACTGGCCGCTGTTATCCTAACACTGCTATTGAGTAGGCTAGGTGGCGAAGATGGGTAGGACTAAACTTGACTCTAAGACGCTACAGAAGATTTTAACACTACGGTACTGGATAAGATTCATAAAATTCAATATAGTTGGGTTGACAGGCGTCTTCGTCAATGAAGGCATCCTGATGCTCTTAACCAGCCTAGGTCTATACTACATTTACTCAAGCATCGTAGCGATTGAGATATCGATAATATCAAACTTCATGCTGAACGATATTTGGACATTCAAAGATCGGAGGTCAGGACACATACTAAAGAGGTTGGTTAAGTTTAACATCCTTATGCTGGTGGGACTTGTCATAAACCTTCTCATTCTCTACGTCCTAACAGACCTAGCTTCACTCCACTACACTATCTCAAACCTCTTCGGCATAGGCATAGCCTCGATAGCAAGGTATTTAATGAGCATTAAATGGGCTTGGCTTCAACCCCAAAAGAAAGCGGAATTAAAATAGCGAGAGACTAAGAATTGAATAAAGCAGCACCACATAATTAGAATAGTTAAGCAAAATACAAGACATTTGCATAAAATTATAATGCGTAGGCTTTCTTTACCATAGGTCTAATTTAGTGCACCTATCTGTTAATATCCGCAGCATCCAAATAGAAAGACGCTATGGCGTGCCACATCTGCGGCAACATAGCGTACACTTCTGGCGCTATTTGCTGGGTATGCGCAGCATCAGACATCCTCGCCTCTAACGTTGAAAGATTAGGCTTGGCTGCGGTCGGCATCTAACACAGCAAACACAAGATTAAGAGAAACGTTCTCTTACTCTAAACCACAACTTAAATTAATCTGTGCTGTGATAGCTTTAGTGACGATAAACATGTTTAACGAAGCTTGGATGCCCGGTGCAACAGCTGTGGGTGTGACATTCAAAGATGGTGTAATCTTAGGAGCCGAAAAGAGGCTCACCTACGGCACACACGTAGTAAGTAGGAGTGGAAAGAAAGTATTCAAGATAAGCAAGACTGTGGGTGCAGCTTGCGCAGGCCTTGTAGCAGACATGCAGATCTTGGTTAGAGAAATCTCCGCTTATATCTACTTACGTGAAATCGAGTTAAATAGGTCTCTTCCACCAAACTCTGTAGCCAAACTTATGTCGGTGCTGATGTTCGAGCGTAGATGGGCGCCTCTTATAACACAAGTTGTTATAGGTGGGGTTGATGACACACCAGCGATCTATGTGCTTGACCCGTTAGGATCTGTTATACCAGACGACTATGCCACTGTAGGCTCCGGTGCTGAGATGGCTATAGGTGTGCTGGAGAGCGAATACCGAAAGGATATGAGCGAAGAGGAGGCTAAGGCGCTTGTCATCAAGGCTATAAAGTCAGCCATACAGCGTGACGCAGCGAGCGGCGATGGCATAGATCTTCTTATAATAACTAAGAACGGCATGAAAGAGGAGACAATCAAACTTTAACTTGCCATCACCTATCTAAGGTTGAAGATAGGGTGATGCAGCCTCAAAGAGCTGCTGCGGTCGAAAGAATACCGGTTGAGCTAAAGCAGATACTTAAGAAGCAAGGCTATCATCTGGTCGGTACGCACTCGGCGACGAAGAAGTGTTTGTGGCTTCACAACAGCCTCGTCTACAAGCGCCCCTGCTATAAGGAGAAGTTCTATGGGATAAGTTCACACCGATGCCTCCAAGCATCACCAGCCGTCTTAAGCTGCTTGACTAAATGTATGCACTGTTGGCGCATTTTGCCGGGTGATGAAGGGTATAGTTGGAGCGATACATTCAGCAACACTTGGGATGAGCCGAAGTTTATTGCTGAGGGGTTGATAGCTGAGCATAGGAGGATCGTCTGCGGCTACGGTGCGTTAGTCAAAGAAGGTAGGGTTGAGAAGAGCAGGTTTAGGGAATCTATGGAGCCGACAAATGTTGCTCTGTCGCTCTCCGGTGAACCAACCCTATACCCCTATTTAACTGACTTAATAAAGGAGTTCAAGAAGAGGGGGATGACGGTCTTCTTAGTAACATCAGGTGTTCTGCCGAAGGCTCTAAGTAGGCTCGTTGAGTCAGATGCTGAACCCACTCAACTTTACATCTCGCTCACAGCTTGGGATGAAGAGTCTTACCAGAGGTTAAATCGACCGATAGAGCCGAAGCTTTGGAGCGCTCTACAGAAGAGCTTAGAACTGACCTCCACATTCACCTGCCCAACCGTGTTCAGAATAACCCTTATGCACGGGTTGAACGATCATCCAGAAGCCCTTATAGGCTTCTCCACAATAGTATCTAAGCACCAACCGACCTACGTAGAGGTTAAAGCGTATATGCATATCGGCTATTCTACAAAGAGGTTAGAGAAGAGCGCTATGCCCCGTTTCAGCCAAGTCTACGCCGCAGCCGAGGAGATTTCGCAGCAGACGGGCTACCAGATGGCTGGGAAAGACGAAGATAGCAGAGTAGCTCTACTCAAAAAATAGGACATTTTGAGCCCCTAAGTAAACCTCTTTAACCACTAAACCATCTACTTTAAGGTAGGTTGGTGGAAGACTGCACCTTCTGCAGAATAATACGAGGAGTTGAGCAAGGAGTTATAGTGGATGAAGATGAAGAGTACCTGGTTCTGATGGACAAACACCCCTACAATCCCGGACACTCCTTGGTTATACCGAAGAAACACTATAAGACGCTTCTCGAAATGCCTAGATCAGAAGCTGGGAAGCTGTTTGAGAGGGTCTGGTTGGTCGCTAAAGCTGCTGTGAAGGCTCTGGAGGCTGATGGTGTGCATATTGGGCAGAATAACGGTCGGGCAGCCCGCCAGGTTATAGAGCACGTTCACGTGCACATAATACCTAGGTTCTATAACGACACAGAGGATGGTAGCTGGCCTGTTCGGAAGAGTTTGCCGGTTGAGGAGATGAAGAAGCTAGCAGACAAAATAAAGCAGCAGATCCTAGCCTATAAAGAAGAAGGGGCTAAGTCTTCTTGCTAAGCCGCTTCACAGCATCTTGCACACGCTCATTAGGCTTAACCAAACCCTCTTTTAAAGCCCAGCTCCAAAACTCTAGAATGCGTCTCCTCATCTTCGAATACTCGGGGTAGAGACCCTTCTCTTCTAGGGCTGTGATGTCTCTTAAATATTCTTCAACCGTTCTGTTATCTTCCTCTTCTTTTTTGCAGCGCCAACTACCTGCCCTCTTTATATAGCCGCTTACTAGCTACATTTCAAACCTTGTGTTTAATAAATTTGACTCTTTTACTGTATCAAAATTAGACGAACAACAACATTTCTTTAAGGTTAAATAAGTAGTAAAGGGCAGTTAATATTAGCGGTTGAACAAGCGAACGTTGGATGTTGAGGATGTGGTATACCAGCAGATTCGTGTGACAAAAGGGGACGGTATCAAATACACTCTAAACGGTAAAGAGATAGATATCTGGGATCGGGAGTTCCGCAACTACCATTCTAAGAAGACGGTAGATTACATAAGAGAAGCGATAATAGCCAAAGAGAAGAAGGGAGAAGACCTATTCCCAGATATCGTCGGCAAAGAAAGGGAGAAGGAACTGGTAGCCACAGCGCTATTCTCAGGCTCACCTATCCTCTTCAGAGGGGAGAGGGGGTATGGCAAGACAACCTTCTCAAAAGCCATAGCCAAACTCTTGCCAGAGAAGATACTGGCGATTAAAGGTTGTAAGATACACGACGACCCCACAGCACCAGTCTGCTTCTCCTGCAAATCAAAGATCCTGCTAGGCGAGACGATAGAATTAACTTGGGTACCCAGGATATGGGTTAGGATACCTGGAGACCCGATGCTGACAACAAGGCAGCTCATAGGAGGGATATCTATACAGAAGATTCGTGAAGGCTACGATCTAGACCACCCAGAAGTATTTACACCTGGTAAGACGCTGAAGGCTAACCGCGGAATAGGCTACTTTGATGAGCTAGGCGCTGTGCCTACTGCGCTTCAGACACTACTACACGAACTCTTTGAGGAGCACCAAGTTTCAACGAGTGAAGGAGAGATTGTTCCATTTAAACTCGATTTGATTGAGGTCGCATCCACAAACCCAGCTAACTACCGCGGCACTTCCCCCATAAAGGAGCCGCTGTTGGATCGAATGGAGATCGTAGAAATAGGGCCGCCTGCGTCGGTTGAGGAGGAGATCGAGATAGCGCGTAGAAACTCGTTTATAGAGCGTGAGGACCACTATGATGTAACCTTACCCGATTGGCATATGAGGCTTATGGCTTATACGGTCATCCTCGGTAGAAGCCCAAAAGAGTGTGATACAGCAAGAAAGATTCAAGCACCCCCTTCTTGTAGAGCGACGATAAAGCTCTTCGATCACCTTGCTTCGAGGGTAATTCGGGGTGGTAGACGGGTACCCTTACTAAAAGACTACGGCGAAGATCTGGAAGTGGTCGCTTTGGCCCTAGCTGGGAGAATAGAGTTGGAGTATGGAGTCAAAGAAAGTAGGGTTGAGGTTTCTAAGATGCTTTTTAAAGAAAGCCTACTTAAAGTAGCGAAAGAAGTTTATGATAAAATACCTAGCGATAGGTTTGATGATATCATTTCAGAGCTCATAAGCGTTGGCATACCGAAAGGTGGTGCTTACAGTATACCTCTTGACCTAGCCTTCGTAAAGAATCTTAGAGGGCTAAAGAACTTCTCTTCGGCGGTTTACGAATTATGCAGAGGCTATGCTGAGGATGATGAGATCTTCCTCTCGGCTGCTGATATCCTTCTCTACGCACTATCCATGTGTGCACCAAGATACGTGGTTAAGAGCCGCAGCGAGTATCTGGTAAAGAAGGTTGAAGAGAAATGAAGCCGAGATGTGAAATATGTGACGAAGAAAGGAAAGAGAAACTCTCATCTATATTTGGACAGAAGTTTGTCGAGGATCTCACGTACGAACTCTTTAACCAAAACACGGAAAGGCGAAGCGAATCTTCAGCCCTTAAAGAGCTTATAGAGCGCTATCTTTCTGAGGATTTGGATGAAGCTGTATACGATATGCTACTTGAGATGCTGGGTGAAGATCGTAGTGACCTATTATCTGAAAGCGATCTAAGAAATAGGGCTAGATTGGAGCTCGGTAGAAGGAGAGCTTGGGAGGAAATGGTTTCAAAGATTAAAGGTGGTGAGATCCCTTTGGAGCATATTCAGCCCTCGCAGTTACTTGACTACTTTCCCGAAGAGGTCTTAGAAGGGTTGATAGAGGAAGGGTTGATAGAGGAGAACGCGAAAAGGAATCTCAGATATCTGAGAAGCTCCCTAACATTCTCTAACTTTACAGTGGAGGGGGAGAGGATCATAGCCCAAAGAGTGCTGGAAGAGGCGTTCAAGAATTTAAATAAGAGTGGTGTGGGCATACATATTACCGAAGAGGAAGGCTATGGAGTAGAGCCGACTAATATCATAAGGGAGTTTGACGAATACGCACACACCTATGATCTGATAGATTGGCAGGAGACACTTCTTAATACTGTGCTGCGGGACGCTAAGGAGATGCGGATACTGCCATCGGACATCAGGGTTAGGGTGCCTAAACATAGATCAAGGTGTGCAAACGTCATCCTTGTAGATATCTCAAACTCAATGTATGGTAACAAGTTCAAAGGTGGTTTAATGGCAGCGCTTGCGCTAGAACGCCTATTTCAAGAAGAGTATAAGGAAGATGCCCTTCATGTACTTGCTTATAACGAAGAGGTTTATTTGGTCCCAGTCGGACAACTGCTAAAACTTAAACCATATGGCTTCACAGATATTGGTGGTGCGATCGACGCCGCTATAAAGATATTGGAGAAAGAGGAGGGAGAAAAGAATATCTTTCTTATCACAGACAGCGAGCCAACGGCTTCTAACAAAAGAGAACTATCTCCTCTGGAAAACGCCTTCAGAGCATCGTATATGGCTGGCAAGGCAGAGATAAGACTTAATATAGTTATGCTGGATAAGAAGCCTATATTACGCACTATATGTGATAAGATAGCCGCCCTTAACGGGCAAGCAGCAGTAGCCTACGTCGATAACCCCTTAAACCTTAAAGAGTTCGTAATAAAGACAGTAATAGATAGAAAACGAAATCAACGACGTTAACAAACAATATTCATCTATTTTCCACCTGATTATCCAAGATTAACAAAACTTGAGTGAGCGAAAATTTTGATAATCGGATTAGTTTTTCATTATAGTCTATGCGATAACCTTAAATTACTTCAGCTAAGAGCCTACTCTTGAGTGTGTGAAAGATGAGCGGCGTAGAAGCATACAAAGAGTTCTTTGAGAAGGACGTAATTCCACCAAGTTGGAAGGATAGAGTTTGGAGTAAGGAAGACTTCCGGAGATTTCATCAAAGCACAGTAGCTGATAAGAAATCGCTGGAAGAGTGGTGGAGCAGGTGGGCTAACGAGATATTCTGGTTCAAGAAGTGGGAAAAGGTGCTTGACGACAGCAACCCACCATTCTACAGATGGTTCGTAGGCGGCGAAACTAACCTAGCGTACTTGGACACAGATTGGCAGATCGAGAAGGGCAGAAAGAATAAAGTGGCTCTTATCTGGGAAGGCGAACCTTGGGATGAGACATTAAAGCAGCCTAAAGAGGTCAAGAAGTTCACCTACTACGATCTATACAGAGAATCCAACATCATAAGCTATGCCCTAAAAGAGAAACTCGGTCTAAAGAAGGGGGACCTTGTAACATTCTACCTACCGATGATACCAGAGCTCCCATTCTACATGCTTGCTGTGCAGAGGCTCGGTGTTGGTCATAGCATAGTCTTCAGCGGCTTCAGCGCCGAAGCCTTAGCTGCGAGAGTATTAGATAGCGGCTCTAAGATAGTCGTCACGGCAGACGGTTTTTACAGAAGAGGCAAAGTTGTCAGCCTTAAGCCAGTGGTAGACGAAGCTCTGAAGATATGTGAGAAGAACGGTTTGAAAGTAGAGAAAGTAATTGTTGTCAAACGCGCTGGTATCGACATACCCTGGGACAAGGAAAGAGACGTATGGCACCACGATCTGATCGCAGGCATACCACCTACTGTTAAAGTGCCTGCTGAGAGATGCTCAGAGACAGTAATCTCACACATACTATACACATCTGGAACTACAGGTACACCAAAAGCGGTTCAGCGCTCCGCAGGAGGCTATGCCGTAGGTTTGTACGCAACCATGAAGATGATCTTTGATGCTAGAGAAGATGATATATTCTGGTGTACTGCGGATGTTGGCTGGATAACTGGTCACTCCTATGTTGTATATGGTCCGCTGCTCGTGGGGTTAACGACTGTGATGTATGAGGGGTCACCCGACTACCCCGAACCAGATAGATGGTGGAGTATAATCGAGAGGTATGGGGTAACGATATTCTACACAGCACCAACCGCTATAAGGATGCTGATGAGGTACCCAGAAGACTTGATCAAAAGGCACGACCTCTCAACACTAAGAATCGTACATACAGTAGGTGAACCGATAAACCCCGAAGCATTCAACTGGTACTACAAGAACATAGGCAGAGAAGATATCGTCGCTTCAAGCACTTGGTGGATGACCGAAACAGGGCACATAATAACAGGGCACTTCCCCGGTTTAGGTAAAATATTCCCGCTCAAGCCTGGAACTAACGGCTATCCCCTACCAGGTATAACCGTGGATGTTGTGGATGATGATGGGAATCCCTGCGCCTCTGGCGTTAGAGGATACTTTGTGATAACTTCGCCTTGGCCTGGTATGCTGGAGACGCTTTACAAGAATCCACAGAGGTATATCGACGCCTATTGGTCTAGGTTTAAGGGCAAGATGTACTTCTACACTGGAGACTTCGCGGTTAAGGATCAAGACGGTTACATATGGGTGCTCGGTAGGGCTGATGACGTTCTGAAGGTAGCTGGGCATCGAATCGGGACCGCTGAAATAGAGTCGGCTCTGATCAGACATCCTGCGGTAGCTGAATCGGCTTGTGTAGGGAAGAGTGATCCGATCAAAGGGCAGATACCAGTGATCTTTACGGTACTCAAGAGGGGTTTCAAACCTAGTCCGGAGGTTGAAAGCGAATTAAAGAAGTATCTAAGGGCAACCATCGGTCCCATAGTGGCTTCAGATGCGCTGATTACTTTCGTTGACACCGTCCCGAAGACAAGAAGCGGAAAGATTATGAGAAGGCTATTGAGGGCGGTTGTCGAAGGTGCTTCACTAGGAGATGTCACGACGCTGGAAGATGGAGTCGCGGTCGAAGAGGCGATAAAAGCTTACGAAGCCATCAAAGCAGCAATAGGAAAACAGGGTTAAGTACGCAGGATAATTGAGGCTGAAAAAGCCTCAGTCACCTTTTCTTTATCGAAGGAGGTATTTTATTAGCTAACATCCAACTATTTGTGATGAAGCATATAGTTATGCTGGATAAGAAGCCTATATTACGCACTATATGTGATAAGATAGCCGCCCTTAACGGGCAAGCAGCAGTAGCCTACACCAATAACCCTTTAAACCTTAAAGAGCTCGTAATAAAGAGGGTCACAGGTAAGATTCAAGCTATCAAAGTAGATTTCAGATTAGGGGAAGGTGGTGAGACTGAGGTTTTAATGCTTATTTAATGCGCCATAAGGTATTTTATTAGCTAGCATCTAACCACATGTGATGAGGCAGCAAGCTAATCTGAAGTTTATAGGGTTTGTTGAGAGAGTTGAGGGGAATATCTCGAGAATAAAGCTAAGGTCTGAGTTTTGTGAAGGTTTGGATAAGCTAGATAGCTTCTCACACATTATCGTCTTAGGTTGGTTCCATCTAAAGGATACGCCGAAGGATAGGCAGACGCTGCGTGTTGTGCCGAAGCGGCATCCTGGAGCGCCTGAAGTCGGTGTTTTCGCTTCAAGAAGCCCGAGTAGACCGAATCCTTTAGGGTTGTCTGTTGTAGAGCTTGTGGGTATAGAGGGGTGCACGCTTGTGGTGAAAGGGTTAGACTTTGTAGAAGAAACACCTATAGTGGACATTAAACCCTACATACCGAGGGCGGATTGCGTAGTCGGCGCCAAGGCACCAGAGTGGACCGCTGTCGGTCCACCCACATAGCATAAAATATATTAGACTTTAAATGAAAATAAATGTGGTTGATGATGAGCGAAGAGATGAAAATTGTTGAGAGAGATGGTGTGAAATTCAGCAACCCTGTGGTGATCGAGGGCTTACCCGACGTAGGATTGGTGGGAACCATAGCAGCAACTCACATGGTTGAGTTACTTGGTTTAGAGCAAGTTGCACACTTCGAGTCAAACCTCTTCCCACCTATTATGGTTATGCATAAAGGTGTGCTAACAGATCCGGTTAGGATCTTGGGTAACGAGAAGCTGCTTGTTGTCACATCTGAAATAGCCATCCCTCCTGTAGCCATCTACCCTCTAGCAAGTGTGTTGGTTGATTGGTTAAGCGCTAAGGGCGCTAGGCTGGTGGTTTCGCTCACAGGTTTTCCGGAGCAGAATAGGCTCGATATTGATAAACCTCTTGTGTTTGGTGTCGGTAATATGGAGCAAAGCGTGAATCTGCTTAAGGAGAAGGGGGTTGAGGTGATGAGCGAAGGGTTTATAGCTGGAATATATGCTCTCATACTGAAGTATTGTATGGTCAAGAAGATCCCAGCGATAACGTTAATGGCTCAAGCGTTCCCCAACTACCCTGATCCAGGCGCTGCTGCTCAGGTGCTTCAGGTGCTGAACAATATACTGGGGCTGAATGTTTCCGTTGACCCCTTGCTTGAAAAGGCTGATGAGATAAAGATTAAAGCGCGGGATCTTATGATGCAGACTAGGAGCTCCTTGGAGCGTGTTGGGAAGATGAGTGAGCAGCAGATTCCTCTGATGTATAGGTAGGGGTGAAGGAAGGTTGTCTGGGCGTAGGAGTTTATGGGGTTGGATTGAGGATCTGCTGGCTGAAGTTGAGGGCGCTATAGTTAGACCATCGTGGAACTCTGCAGACAGATGTCTTGAACCGCTTGTTGAGATCGAGAACCGTGAAAACGAGATCATAGTAACAGTAGACCTCCCTTGTGTTGATAAAAAAGAGGATATAAGCTTGGAGGTATCAGAAGACACACTTGAAATCAAGGCTACGCTGAAAAAGGCTATAAGATGGGAGAGGTGGGGGATGGTTCAGAAGAACATCGAGTTTACAGCATTCAAGAAAGTAGTTACGCTTCCTGAGAAGGTTAAGCCAGAAGAGGCTTCGGCAGTATTTAAGCGTGGCGTGTTAAGAGTAAGGCTGCCTAAGGCCCGCCGAAAGTTCACCCTAAAGATCACATAAGTCAGAGAACCAGTACCATCTACTAATCATCTTACCATCCCAACCCTGTTTCTCTAAACCCCATCTTTGCAGGGGTTTCGTTAGATGCCTTTGTGCTCTTGGTGGAGGTAGATAAACACCTTCTTTAATGCCTCTAGGCACCTCAACAAATTCAGTAGCCTTCTTCTTTAAGCCGCATCTTCTGCACCTATAGTAACCTGCACCGCCCTTGGACTTCATGGGTTTTTTGCAGATATCGCAGATAGGCTTCTTCGGCAGCAGAACCTTCTTCAGCTGAACGACTTTAAGGTACTCAACATTCAGGACCTTTGGGTGTTTTGCTGTCGCTCTTCTAACCCCACCGCCTACTTCTATAAGGTCGCCCTCAACAAGCTGCTGAAAGATATTTCTAAAAGGTCCTGTCGGCTCATATACTGCGCATTTTACAGGGGTGGATTGAGCTTCTATGGTTAAGTAGAGATGCCCACCTCTCTCGATTACCGCTCTACTCGCAACTATACCCCTAACATACCCTGAATCATACGCTTTCAGAGACTTGGGGTTGAGCTCGTGTAGCAGATGCTGAGCCGTACCTTGGTTAGTTCTGAAGATAACCCACCTATCTATCGGCTCCTGGAGTTTCAAAAGGCTTAGCGCCTCTACAAGTACCTCTGGCACCTCGCCTCTTATGCCAAAATAAACCGGGTCTGGACCGTGTGGTGTTATCAAGATCCTTCCTGTTTCCGGGTCATAATTGTTGAATACCGCTCTACCCAGCAGCCTATCCATAGCGTAGACGGACTCTGGATCTATCCCCCTAGGCTTCCCCCAGTAGTTTGGTCTTCTGTAGGCTAGGAGCTCGAATGTGTAGTCATCATTTAACCTATTGCCAACCGATGCGAGAGCCCCTTTGAGCCCAGATCCCTTGCCCCAAAGCTTTACATAGGCGCCTATCCTCTCACACAATTCCTTCGCTTCACGCATCGTGACCATAGTGTGCAGCGCTCTCTCAGCATACTGCTTAAGATGGTCTACCTCCTTCTCTAAAACTAAGATTACAGCAGCATCGATGTGTATAGATAGGGTTGCTTGCACCGATCTACAGACCGCTTGGAACACATCTTCTGGCTCCTCTACTTCTAATGTTAATGCTACCGCGCCGTTACCACGGGTCTTCCAAGGTATGTTGGGGTTCAGTCTTATGAGTCTAGGGTAGTCCAAGAATTTAGCAAGATTGCCCTTTAAAATCTGCTTTATAGCCTCGGTAGCTGTATAGGTTGTGCAGCCGCCTGTCTTGGAATCTGTGTCGTCTAACCCTATGTGGACGATCATCTTAAACCAGCGTAAATTGATTGGAGAAGGTCATTGGTCAGCTGTCTAAAAACTTTCTTCAAGGTTAGTGCTACATCCGACTCATCTCATCCAAAACTTCTCTGATGGAGGAAGCAAGTTTCCTTAGGCTGCTGCTTTTTTCTGAAACAGCCTTCTGGAAGGCTTCACGCTTCATCTTACCCGACAGATAACTCCTGTACGCAGCTAGTATATCTGTTAGAGTACGCTCATATGCTTTATCTAGTGATGTAAATTCTGTAAGCATCTGCTCACTTCTCTGGTCTAGAATTAGTTTAGTACGTATTTGGGAAGCTCTTGCTGAAGTCTTAGCACGAATCTCCTTTATCTGCTGTACAAATAGATCTATCTTCTGACTCTGCAAACGATCAAGGCGCTCAGTAGCTAACTCATATGCTATAGCTTCTTGGGAGCGAAGCGCATTTTCATACAGCTTTATCAACTCCAGTAACGGCTTTCCTTTTGCTTCTTTTCTAGAGGCTGTGTAGGCTGAGAGCGCTATAAAGGAGGCTAGGAAGATCAAGGTTGCTGTTGAGAAGGCGTAGGCTGACGCCCACGCAGCGCCAAACCGCACAGGGACACTGATTTCTTTCTCATTTATTGGGCTGGTGTAACTTAGATCAAAAAGTGTCGGGCCTTCCACTTTACACCCTTTCGGCGCATCAATAATTACACGATATTCTTTAGCTAAAGCTTCTACCAGCGGCTTCTGCGGAATTCGAAGGATTATGGTATTGTCGGATAACGCTCTATCTGGTAGCGGGTAGCTGATCGTGAACGATATCCTTTCGCCAGCCTTAAGATTACCCTTGATCAGACTATAGAAGTCAAGCGAACCGCCGATGATAGGGATCACCTTCTGATCCCTCAAAGGTATATCTCCTCTAGCCAAGGTTACTGAAGACAAGCCTTTATCCGAAATCTTCAGATAAGAGAGTGTACCGCTTCCCTCGTTCCATATAGTTAGTGTATCAAAGACGAGCACATCAGTGGGTGATGCTATCTTAACAACCCTCTCCTCCCTCTCAATCTTCAGAATCGTAAAAGAGTAATCAGTCCCATTTAGCAAGAGTCTTGTGGTTTGCGGCTCAGCCGTAGGTTGAATACTCTTTAGCTCCGTAGACCATACGCTACCATATTCACCTGACCTCTTGAACCCTTCCGGAGCGCTTACTGGGTTCACGTCGGTTGGGAAAGAGAGCACCACCACAGCCTCTGCTAGTAGGGTGTCGGGCGAAGAGGGCAAGGGTACCATCATCTCATACCTATTTTCTCCGAGCGGTTTGAGGAGGTCGCCTAGCACCGCTCTTAGAGTAACTGTAAGGTTCGAGGCTGCTGGTACCCTAAGGCCTGGGATCAGCTTTAATGAAGTTACGTTGCCTAACCTCTCTACCCTAACCCAATCTTCGCCAAGAGGATGCTGTACTTGAACATCTATTGCTGTGGTAGGATAGGTGAGGGTTAATCCTGGTAGTTGCAGAGGGGAAGTTGAGTTATTAACTAAGGTTAGGGTGTCGTTAAGTAGAAGGTAGCCGTAGCTGTTTAGTGTAATATTGCGCTTCACATACACTATAGGTGGCTGGTCTGTAGCCTCAACGCTTAAGGACAGTGTTGACGCGTAGAGAAAGGCAAGCAGCATCAAAAGGTATATCTTCTTAGCCAACCTCTTCGCATAGAGTTGCGGAGCATATATTTTTAACCGTTTAGCCCTTTACTCTATTTTGATAGTCTTGAGTAGAAGTAGATCCTACCAACCAAATCAACCAACGGATATTGTAGAGCATATGTTAAATGTGATAGGTTTGAGGTCGCTAGAAGACCTCTACCTAGACATACCTGAGG
This sequence comes from Nitrososphaerota archaeon, assembly GCA_011605775.1. Taxonomy (NCBI): domain Archaea; kingdom Thermoproteati; phylum Nitrososphaerota; species Nitrososphaerota archaeon. Next base: position 24,620 of record JAAOZN010000028.1, read on the forward strand.
ATCTAAAACTACGGAGACCCCTTAACATACCCGAGGGTAGATCAGAAGCAGAGGTTGAAAGGCTTATAGAAGAGACCCTAAGTGGAGACCTTGCACCAGCGCTACATCGATGCTTCCTAGGCGGTGGAGTTTGGCCCCATTATGTTCCGGCTTTAGTTGATGAAGTTCTTTCGAGGGCTGAGTTCTACACAGCCTACACACCCTATCAGTCTGAGGTGAGCCAAGGTATGCTTCAAGCCCTCTATGAGTATCAGAGCCTCGTATGCGACTTGACCGGGATGGAGATAGCGAACAGCTCTATGTATGATTGGGCTTCCGCTGCTGGCGAAGCTTGCAGGATGGCAGTGAGAATAACCAGAAGACGAAAGATCGTCGCGTTGAGGAATTGCGGTCCACAGAGGCTTGAGGTGATAAGGACATACTGCACACCAATAGGGGTCGAGGTTATCACGGCTGAG
>JAAOZN010000029.1 GCA_011605775.1 Nitrososphaerota archaeon
GGCATAACTGTAAAGGAAGCGCCTGTATCAACCAGCATCTTATCCACTTCAAGCACTTCCTTCCCTCTAAAAACTGCTTTTAAGAAAACGTGGCCCACATTTTTACCCTAAGCTCTCAGGCTCCTAATAAACGCTGTGTCCCGATACGAAGCGGATATATCTCAGGCTTTGGAATAGGTTGCTAATGCGCCTAGCCTTTACCGAAGAGAAGATATTATCCGCTAAAACGGCTTTGGAGGTTATCTTCCCGAACAAAAAGACACAAGCAGCAGCACACCTCTTCATACAGTTCCTAAAAGAGAATAAGGGTAGGGTGAGTAAGGGCCAAGTTAGCAGATTCGCAGATAGACTGCAGAGGGGCGAACTTCTCTACGAGGGTAAGCCTCTAAAGTACAGTAGGAGAAACTTCTACGTAACCATTCTAAGAAACCTAGTAGCCATGGGTTTTATACAGAGGAATGTGCCTACTTGGGATGCTAGTAGAAGAGCTACGCAGTATGTGTATGTGGTCAACATCTTTGACATCCCGAAGAAGCCGCCTTCCGTTGGGTTCTGGAGGCTCGCTTACTACATCTGCAGAAAGTGGAACCTGCTCTTTGAAGACGCTGAGGCTTCAGCGTAATTTGCTCATAGGGGGTCTCCGATGCACTGAACCTCCCCCTTAAACCTTCTTTGAAAGTTCTTGCAGGCGAAGCATTCTAGAAACGGTACGCGCCTATTTAGAACAGGGCAGTCAACGGCTTCCCTCTTCATCTTAGCCAGCATCTTACCGCTAGCAACTCCTTTAAGGCTATCCTGCACCTCCTTAGAGACCTTAACAACGTATAGGCTTATCCAGCTCCACAACCTTAACAACGTATCTGTAGTCTTCTGGCATACCAGAGTAGATGTGTTAGGCGCTTAAAAAGTTGCAGCTTAACAGCCTTGGGGTTGACAAGAAAACCTAATCGCTCTTTAATATCATCTAGGGCGGTAGGTTGCTGGTTAAACCTATATCCCGCCTACACTCACCCTTCTAATAGGAGTTGAATAAGACTAGAGCTCTTACACTCTCATTAGCCGCCATAGCCTCAGTGGTTGTAGTAGAGGGGGCTGCTGGAATATTAACGAATAGTTTAGCTCTGCTTTCCGATGCGCTGCACGCCCTCTTTGATGTTCTAGCCACATTGACACTGCTTGTCGCCACACATCTGTCGCTGAAGCCTCCTGACGAGACGCATACCTATGGTCACGGGAAGATTGAATCCATCGGGGGCTTCTTAGGTGGTCTCCTCCTTTTTGTGTTGGGGGTTGATATAGTCTGGTCAGCTGCAAGGAGGCTTATAGAGGGTGAGCATAACATTAACCCCGAGTTAATAGGTTTCTTAGCGATCTTCTACACGCTGGCCGTAGATGGCTTAAGGATCTTTGTTTTAAACGCTTCTTTGAAAGGCGGGGAGAGTGTAACGGTAAAAGTTGACCTTTTTCACGCTCTATCAGACTTCTCCTCCACTCTCGTCGCGCTAGCTGGTTTTGCATTCGCTTCATTAAACATATTCGTTGGAGACACGTTTGCTGCGCTCATATTATGTGCTCTCTTCTTTTACTTGAGCTTGAAGATGGTGTACCGCACTAGCCTTGATCTAAGTGACGCTGTGCCTAAGAGCGTATTCAATAGGGTGAAAGCAAGCATACAGACTCACCCAAATATCAAACATTTTGATAACCTAAGGATGCGTAAAGTCGGCGACAAGATATTTGTTGATGTTGACATAGCCGTACCTCAAGAACTCAGCGTTAAGGAGGCAGACTTGATCGTAAGCGATCTGCAGAAGAAGATTCAAGATACCATTGGGAAGAGCGAGATTTCGGTTAAACTCAAACCTTCTCCTCAACAACCAACGCTTGTTGACCGTATCCAACACGTTGCTGGTAGGGTGGAGGGGGTTAGAGGTGTGCATAAAGTTGCTTTGACAGATGTTGGTCAGGCTCAGCATCTGACCCTCCACATAGAAGTTGACCCTAATCTATCAACCGATAGGGCGCACGAGATAGCTGAAGAGGTTGAGAGGAGGGTGATGAGAGAGGTTAGCGGAATAGGTTCTGCAACCGTACACATAGAGCCTACTCAAGAACACATCAAAGCATATGTAATCGACAATAGGGATGTGGCTGAGAGTATTAAAGAGATTGTTGAGGCGAATAGATTCGTTAAGAAGGTTAGTGATGTAAAGATATATGGTGACGAGAAGAAGGAGTATGCTGATGTTAGATGTGTCTTGAGAGACAACCTTACGGTCGAAGAGGCGCATGCCGTTGCTACGGAGATCGAGAGGAAGATCGTTGAAAAGTATCAGAGGCTTAACGTTACCCTCCACATAGAAGCTGAAGGCGACTCCAAATAATTTTTTGATACTCTCGCTAAAACCTCTAATCCATGGAAATAACTTTAAATATTCGGCATACATTATAGTTGTGAAGTCGAAGATGGCTAAGAAAAAGAAGAAGGCTGCTAAAAAGACAGAAGAAAAGAAGGCTGAGGAGAAGAAGTAGCCGCACACCCACCATCCATTTTTTTAGCTTAGACCACATACGGGAGTTGGGCATCCACCAGCATACTCTAAACTCGCTCCCACGTACTGATCAAATATCTTCGTGTCTGGTCTCTCAAATCCGCCGAGGTAAAGGACCTGTTCACCTTTACTACCGTATCTGTAGACGGTTATCCCTTTGCAGCCCAGCCTATATGCTAGTAAATACACCCTACGCACATCTTCGGTCGTCGCCTCATAGGGTAGATTAACGGTCTTAGAGACAGCGTTATCAGTATACTTTTGGAAGGCAGCCTGCATCTTAACGTGCCACTCAGGGGGTACATCAAAAGCGGTCTGAAAGACCTCTTTTACGTGCTCTGGCACCTCATCCAAACCTCTTAGCGTCCCTGTCTTTGCTATCTTATGCATCAGCTGCTCGCTGTAGAAGCCCTCTCTCTTAGCCATCTCCTCAAAGTAGTGGTTCACTTCAAGGAGCCTAGTCCCCTCAAGCACATTTCTAACGTAGCTGACAGCGAAGATAGGCTCTATTCCACTTGAGCAGCCCGCTATTATAGAGATCGAGCCTGTCGGGGCTATCGTCGTCACTGTAGCGTTACGCATAGCGGTGTACCCTTTCTTCTCCCAGACGCTCCCGTGGAAGTTCGGAAAGCTTCCCCTCTCTTCTCCAAGCTCCTTAGAGCGTTCTCTACACACCTCGGTTACGAAGCGCATAACATCTGAAGCGATCTGCAGAGCCTTCTCTGAAGCATAGGGTACGCCTAGCTGTATGAGCATCTCGGCGAAGCCCATAACACCAACACCGATCTTCCTATTCGACTTTGTAACTTGCTCAATCTTCTTCAGAGGGAACTTGTTCGCATCTATAACATCGTCGAGGAACTGAACAGCAAGCCTAGCGGTCTCCCTCAACCTATCCCAATCGATCTTACCATCCTTGACCATCTTCGCAAGGTTGATCGAGCCTAGATTACAGGACTCATAGGGTAATAGGGGCTGCTCACCACACGGGTTAGTGGCCTCTATCCTACCCACGTGAGGTGTTGGGTTAGCCTCATTTATCCTATCCATAAACAGTAGACCAGGGTCGCCAGTAGACCAAGCCATAGTGACTATGAAGTCGAAGACGCTCCGCGCAGGCATCTTCTTAACCTCTTGACCAGTCCTAGGGTTGATGAGGCTGTATTCTTCACCAGCTTCAACCCTCTTCATGAAGTCGTCGGTTACAGCGACTGAGATGTTAAAGTTGGTTAACGCGTTTCCACCACTTTTGCAGCCTATGAACTCCATTATGTCTGGGTGTGTGACGTCTAGCACACCCATGTTGGCGCCCCGCCTTCTGCCTCCTTGCTTAATCACCTCTGCTGCCGCATCAAATATTCGCATGAAAGAGACTGGGCCCGAAGCTACACCGTGCGTGGATCTAACTATATCGCCCTTGGGTCTCAGCTTGGAGAATGAGAAGCCAGTTCCTCCACCTGACTGGTGTATGAGCGCCATATACTTTAGGGCATCGAAGATCCCTCTTATCGAGTCCTCCACAGGTAATACAAAGCAGGCTGAAAGCTGACCGATCGGGGTTCCAGCGTTCATTAGTGTGGGCGAGTTAGGGAGGAAGTGTAACGAAGTCATTAGGTTATAGAATGTCTTCTCTGCCTTCTCTACATCCCCTCCGTAGCGCCCCTCAACCTTGGCTACACAGCGTGCTACACGCCTAAACATCTCCGAGGGTGTTTCTATTATTCTACCAGTATCATCTCGCCTCAGATACCTTTTCTGAAGCACGATCGCTGCGTTCACAGACAGCTTAAGGTCGTCTACCACGCCGACAAAGCTCTTTGCAGCTCTTATCTCAGCCCTCTTCTTTCTATATAGTATGTATGCCTTCGCCGTTTCAGCTAACCCTTCCTCTATAAGGGCTTTCTCAACAAGGTCCTGCACCTCCTCCACCGTAGGCACTCTTTTGCCAGCACTTAGCCTCAGCACCGAGATGACCTTATCGGCGATCTTCTCAGCCGTCTTACCGTCTCCTTGCTGCGTTGCTGTAAGAGCTTTTAAGACAGCGTTTACTATCTTTTCGCGCTTAAACTCCTCTACTCTACCATCACGCTTTACGATCTGAGTAGGCCAGGGTTTGCTCTGCACATCTAACTGTTATGTTGTGCTTGCTTATCAACTTAAGGTGCGGGGAGGATGGTTATTACGTCTCCGGCTGCTGCTGAGCCTATAACCTCCAGCCCAGAGGTTACTTGACCGAGCGGTGTCATGCGTTGGTTTAGTTGGCAGTCTTTAAGGAAGATGCAGATGGAGCCGTTTAGAGGGAGGAAGGCGATATCGCCTTTTTTGAATGTTTGGCTCGGCTTCTCCAAGCCCGCTACAAGATTTGTGGTGAAGTATACAAATTCGTCCTTGTACCTTACCGCCCGCCCACTCAGTGGGAGGCTGCGCAAAAGAAGCCCTACTGTTAAGGGGGCTTTGTGCCTATGGAATTCGCCTTCACACAGTCCTTTCCCAGCAACTTCTATCTTTATCGATCTACGTGTAGCAGATATCTGCAAGTGTGACCAGCGCTCTGTAGAAGAAGGTTGCCCGTAAGATTTATCTCTTACCCTAGGCAGTGCTCCTTTAATTCACTAGGTGGCTGATTTGTCTGATGCTGTAGCCGCTAGTAAAGCAAAGGGGAAGAGGGAGAAGGAGGCGAAGCCTAAAAAGGAGAAGGTGCGTATCGGACCTCCGAGGCTTACTCGATTTGAGCGGGCGAGGATTATTGGGGCAAGGGCGCTGCAGCTAGCATTAGGCGCTCCACCCTTCATACCTTTAGACCCAAGTATTAAGGACCCTATGACTCTAGCGCGTAAAGAGCTTGAGGCGAAGGCCCTCCCTATATCCATAAGAAGAGTACTGCCGGATGGCGAGTACCAAGATATACCGATAGCAGACCTCCTCTAGAGGAAAAATACATTTATATAGAGTTTGGTTGGATGTGTTGTGCTGATGCGCTATGTCTAAAGCAAATGCCAAGTCTAAAAACGCATCTGAGAACGCGGCTGCGGAGAGCAAGGCTGCGGAGAAGAAGCCTGTGAGAACCTCGCCTCCTAACCACATCTTCATAGGGAAGAAGCCTGTGATGAGCTACGCTATGTCTGCTCTAATCCAGCTTGCGCAGATGGGTGAAGTCGTGCTCAAAGCTAGGGGAATGGTCATATCTAGAGCGGTAGATGTCGCTGAGATTATAACTAAGAGGCTTGGTAATAACGCCTACGAGGTCAAGAGCATAGTTATAGATACAGAGCAGGTCGGTACAGGCGAGGACGTCAGAAACGTTTCAACAATCGAAATCAAAGTGGGAAGAAAGCAGTAGAGAAACCTTAGCTTAACGGCTATCGCGGTAGGAAGGAGTAGACCCTCTCCAGCACTTCTTTACCTATTAGACTTCCTAAACTTCCTTTCCTACAATCTTTTTCAGTAAATCTACAGGGCTCATCTTTACCCGCTTTACCACCAGTTATAAGGAGTGGCACGGGGTCGGCTGAGTGAGACCTTAAGTTGCAAGGCGTTGAGTGATCAGCGGATATTGCTACTACAACTTGATCTAGGTCGATGTTAAGTAGCAGCTTGCTGAAGAAGTGCTGATCAATATCTTCTATGACCTTCTTCTTACCCCAAGCGTCACCATCGTGCCCGGGTTCATCCGGGCCCTTCAGATGAACATATACACCACCGTATCTTGCGAGCAGCTCAAGAGCCTTCTTCGCTTTAGCTGCGTAATCCCTTAACCCTCCTGCCTCAAAGCTCTGCATACCCGTTATCTTTGCCACACCTCTCTCCACAGGCATATCGGTTAATGCTGCGAAGCGCATCTTGAATCTATCGTAAAGTGGCTTGATTGAGGGAAGCTCGTTTCCAGCATCTCTAAGAAGCACCGCGTTTCCCGGTAGCTGCCCCCGCTTTATGCGCTCTTGATTCACCGGGTGGTCCTTCAACACCTTAAGAGCCTGTCTAGTGAATTCGTTTACTAGCTCAGCAGCGAGTTTAGCAGCCCTTGTATCTTCTAGAGGCTTCGCTTCTTTTATGTAGGGTGAGACCCTCCCTTCTTTGGCTACGCCAAGCCTACCTACACGCTCATATGCTGGATCTGTGTTACTTATCATGCCAGATAGGCGCTCTCCCTCAATTCTTATTACAAGTACAGCCCTATGTCCAACAGAGTGCACAAATCTGAATGTGGCACCGCTCAGCTTGACTTGCTCATTCAATGCTTGAGCCAGAGATTTAGCTTCCTCTTCGCTGAGGTCTCTGCCGACCCTTCTATCAACTATCTTATTCGACTCATCTACTGTTGCGAAGTTCGCTCTAACCGCTAGGTCGCCTGATCTGAAGTCGAGGTCTAAGCCCACCGCTTCAATAACGCCACGCCCCGGGTACTCAGCGTAGACATCGTAGCCCAGCATAGAGAAGACCGCAATATCTGATTCTGGGGCAATACCTTCACCTACAGGGTAGACTAAGCCTTTGACGCCTTGCCTCGCTAGCGCATCAAGATTAGGTGTTAATGCAGCATCAAGAGGGGTTGTGTAGTTAAGTTCTGGGTTAGGGCGATCACCTACACCATCTAGTAGAATGTAGAGTAACCTCTTCAACCACTTACATCGATACAACTGTAGATGTGTAATATAAAAATTGCTTGTCTAATGAGTGCTTAAATTTAGCTGAATATATACATCTTCAGGTATGCGTAGGCGTGTAAGCTGCCTCATAGTCCGCTCATCAGCATCTATATCTATAAGCCGCCTATGAATCCTCATCTCCCATTTGTCGAACGTGTGGCTCCCCTGACCTGAGGGCGCCTTCCTTGTTACAACCCTTAACCTCTTAGTGGGCAGAGGGATGGGACCCTTCATCCTAACCCCAGTCTTCTCTACGATACCCTTTATCTCTCTACAGACCGCCTCAAGGTTCTCTAGGTTTGTGCTCGTGAGCTTGATTCGCGCTGACTGGGGCAAACCCTGGTTCACCTTACGGTTATGCCGCCCACTTTGGCTATTTATAGATTTTACTCGTTCTTCGCCGCCCTCTGCTTAAGTTCCCCAGCCTTCGCTATGAGTTCTTTGAGTGTGTTGGGGTCCTTTACCTCCACAACCCTAGATCTACCAACATCATATATTTCAACCAACCCAGCTGATTCCAGTGCTTTAATGTGCCTATACACGGTAGCGTAATCTATCTTAAGCGCCCTAGAAACCGCCTTTATGTGTAGTGGTCTCCTACTTGATTCTAGAAGAGAAAGAATTCTAAGCCTAGCCACGCTGCTCAGCGCATAAAAGACCTTGGCGACTTCTTGAAGCATTTCTTCGGACATCAGCCATAATATAGTGGCACTATATAATTAATGTTATCCTTTAAGCAATTTAGATAGATGCAGCGACCATATACGTCGAGAGAGGGTGGATGGGAAGATATATTTGGCTGGTGAAGGAAGGCTCCATTTTAGGGGTCGTCGGCTAGTCTGGTCTAGGCTACATGGCTTGGGAGCTCAGCCGAGAGCCCATGTGATCGTGGGTTCAAATCCCACCGACCCCACTTTTTTAACGAATATAAGGCACCTCGAACATCAAGAGCTTCTTGGAAGGGATGTTCTTTAAATCAAGCGCGCTCTTCGTCTGGAGTGATGAGCGAGTCAAGGATAGGTTGAGCTGGTACTATGAGGTTATGCTTGACCGCAAACCAGCCAAGTTCAGAATCTGTAGATCAATAGGGACTGATCTTGACCCTACACAAGCCGGCATCGAAGACCTTCTAAAGGAGCATAGCCGCCTCCAAGGGAAGTTCGCAGAAACCCTGCAGCAAGTCAAGTCTGGGGCAGCAACAGTAGAGCAGAGGGATGAGCCGAAGTTCAGTCTGCTCGACATAAAGATCGAGTTGGCTAAGAGGATGCTGAAGAGGTGCAGCTTCTGCGAGTGGAGGTGCAGAGTCGATAGGACGGTAGAGGGTAGGAGGGGCGCTTGCAAACTCGGGGATAAGTCTCTCATCTCAACCTGGTTCCACCACTACGGTGAGGAGCCTCCTTTAGTCGGCTCAGGAGGCTCTGGCACAATATTCTTCACAGGCTGCACCTTTAGGTGCGTCTTCTGCCAGAACTGGGACATCTCACAAGATTGGAGTAATGGTGTTGTTGTAGATGCTAAGAGGCTCGCTCTGATAATCAAGAGGCTTAGGTTAGATGGAGTGCTTAACATAAACTTTGTGGGTGGTGACCCTACGATGCACCTTCACACCATCTTAGAGAGTATGCGTTACGTGGATGTGAATGTGCCTATGCTCTGGAACAGCAACATGTACTTAACAGAGGAAGCTATGAGTATATTGAAGGATGTGATAGATATCTGGCTACCGGACTTCAAATATGGCAACGATAAATGCGCAGTGAGGCTCTCTAAAGTGCCCAGATATTTTGAAGTAGTTTCAAGAAACCACATAATCGCACATGCAAACGGGGACATCATCATACGCCACCTCGTTCTACCAAACCACATAGAATGCTGCACAAAACCTGTCTTGGAGTGGATCGCAAAAAACTGCCCCAGAGCGCTAGTCAATGTAATGGGTCAGTACCACCCAGACCACCTAGTCCCCTCAAACCCCGAAAAGTATATTGACATTGCAAGGAGGCTTAGGCGAGACGAGCTAGAGAGGGCATATGCTATAGCCGAGAGCCTAGGTCTGGTCTATGAGCCGGTATCATAAGAGTAGGGCGGTCTGCAGAGTCTGCGGCGACGAAGATAAAGTGGTATCATCAACAATAGGTGTCTGTATAGACTGCATACGCTCTAAGCCAGATCAATCTCTACCGATAGTCTCTGAGGCGCATAAAGAAGCTAGAGCCAGACTCGGATTACCGGATAAGCCGAGCAGAAGCAAAAGAGGCATACCCTGCGCCATATGCTCTAACAAATGCACATTAGGGGATGGCGAAGTAGGCTACTGCGGGCTAAGGGTCAACGTAGGCGGTAGGCTCAAAAGCTTAACCTCACCCAAGAGAGGGCTCTTCTACCACTACCTAGATCCACACGTAACCAACTGCTGCTCAGCTTGGTGCTGCCCAGCTGGTACAGGCGCAGGCTACCCCCAGTATGCTGTAAGAGATGGTGCTGAGTTAGGCTACTACAATCTAGCCATATTCTTCTATGGTTGCAACTTCGACTGCCTCTTCTGCCAGAACCATTCACACAAATCTTTTGGTGGGATAAAACCAGAAAGTGCCGAAACCCTAATACGGGCTACACTAAACAACACAAGGATTACCTGCTGGTGCTTCTTCGGCGGCTCACCCGAACCTCAGCTACCATTCGCCCTAGAAGCTTCAAAAAGGGCTCTTGAGGCTGTTGGCAATAGGGTTCTAAGAATCTGCTTCGAGTGGAACGGATGCGGCAACCTGCTTCTCGTAAAAAGGGCTGCTGCGCTAGCCTACAAGAGTGGGGGTAACCTTAAGTTCGACCTTAAGTGTTGGAGTGAGGAGCTTAGCAAAGCGCTCTGCGGCGTATCTAATAGAGCTGCCTTCGATAACCTTAGCTCGGTAGCTGAAGAGTTTAAGCCGCTTAGGGTATCTCCACCACTCATCACAGCCACCACCCTACTTGTGCCCGGTTACGTCGATGAATATGAGGTTGAGCAGATATCTTCTTTCCTCGCTGATATTGATCCGCAGATACCCTATAGTCTGCTGGTCTTCCACCCAGACTACTTGCTAACAGATCTACCTGTGACGAGTGTCGCTCAAGTCGAGAGGTGCTTTCAAGCGGCTAGAAGACACCTAAAGAGGGTCAATGTTGGGAACGTTGAGCTGCTACGATACTATGGTAGCGGGTTTAACAGATTTATTTAGGCTCAGCTTTGCAGCTAACTAGGAGGCGGTTTAGTTGGCTGTGAAGCCAAGGGTCTCCAACACCTTAAAGGAGATACCCTTTGTTCCAACCCCTCACACGGTGGTTGAGAAGATGCTTCAGCTAGCGGCCGTGAAGCCGGATGAGGTAGTGTACGATTTGGGCGCAGGAGATGGTAGGATAGTTTTCACGGCTGTAAACAAGTTTTCAGCAAAGGGTGTTGCGGTCGAGTTAGACCCTTGGAGAAGCAGCCTAATTAGGGAGAAGGTGATTAGACAGGGGCTGAAGGAGCGGATAGAGGTGAGGCAAGAAGACCTCTTCCAGACCACGCTTAGAGGGGCTGATGTGGTCACACTATATCTGCTCCCTGAAGCAAACCGAAGACTCTCAAAGAAGCTTCTACTAGAGCTGCCGAGTGGTGCTAGGGTTGTTGCGCACGACTACCCTATCCCAGACTGGAGACCTATAGAGGTGCTTAACGTGAAGTGTGACGGCAAGATCCACATCCTCTACCTCTACCAACCCAAGTTAATGAAACGTTTTTAATGGGTTTGCTCAAATAGTTAGCGGTTAGAAGAGTTGAGTAGCGGGAAGAGTAGGGCTAGGATTGTCGCTTCTGTTGCGATCTTTGCTGTGCTGTACGCTGTTTTAAGGCTGATCCCGACCTTCCCGATGATAGGTGTTTCAGGCGCCGTCTTCTCACTCTCAGACATGATTGCGCCGATCTACGGGGTCATACTAGGCCCAATAATAGGGCCGCTCAGTGTCATACTTGGGACATTCATAGCCATAGCCCTAGGTAAACCCGTTACCTTCCTCTTTCTAGACTTCTTACCAGCAACACTCAACGCTCTCGTGGTTGGTTTGATTCTGCGTAGAAAGTTTGTTTCTGCGATTGCGCTTAACATACTCGTCTTAGCTGCATTCTTAGCCAACCCGCTTACAGCACTCTTCGTGAATGTAAATCTTCCTAACCAGAGCATACCACTACCCTTCCACTGGCTACACTACCTAGCTTTAGTGGTGCTCGTTTCGCCCCTGAGCAGAAGGGCTGCTGAGTGGGTTAGAGGGGCTTCTACAGCTAACTTGGCTAAGGGGTTGGTGGTGCTGAGCTTAATCGGCACGATGCTACAGCACTCTACAGGCGGCATACTCTTCGAGGTCATCCTAGGTCAGTACCTCGGTGTAGTCAAACCCGAATCGTACCTATTGATCTGGAATACAGTCTTCTACATCTACCCAATCGAGAGAGTCGTCCTCGTAATATTGGCGACCGTCGTCGGCACACCGATAGTCAGAAGCCTAAAGGCATCACGCCTACTCTATGTTGACTGAAAAGCCTATGGGAAAGTTATTTATCTATCTGTGGAGGGCATATCTTAAGGTTAGCCGGGTGTTCTATGTGAAGGCCGTCATCTTGGCTGGTGGCTTCGGCAAGAGGCTTAAACCGATCACAGACACCATCCCAAAGCCTCTGATCGAAATCTGCGGTAAGCCTATTTTAGTTAGGCAGATCGAGTGGCTTCGCAGCCACGGGGTTGAGGATGTGATATTGTGTATAGGGTTTTTGAAGGAGAAGATAATCGAGTATCTGGGCAATGGTAGGAAGTTCGGTGTGCGTGTTGGATATGTTGTGGAGGATGAGCCGCTCGGTACTGGAGGCGCAATTTTGAATGCTGAGCACCTTCTTAGAGGTGATAAGCATTTCCTCGTGTTGAATGGGGATATACTTACAGACCTTGATCCGAGGCCTCTTATGAACGATGTGGAGGGATATGTGGGTACGTTGGCGCTCGTACCCCTACGCTCACCTTACGGCATAATCAACATAGACGAGAGAGAGGTGGTAACGAGTTTCGTCGAAAAACCGATCTTACACACCTATTGGATAAACGCGGGTGTATACTGCCTAAGTGCTGAAGTCTTCCCCTATTTGAAGGAGAAGAGTAACATCGAAACCACAACCTTCCCGGAGTTGGCGGCTAAGGGTCTTCTTAAAGCTGTTCGCTACAAGGACTGCTTCTGGCGCTCCATAGATGTCCACAAGGATATCGAGGAGGTGGAGCGTGAGCTATCTGGTAAGCAGTGCTGATCTGCTCTAATTATTTTACGCCCCTCTGTCTATATTCTTCGATTAACCCTCTTATTGGATCAGTTAGGCAGCATATCTGATAGATTGAGTGGGGACATCGAAGTAAGGGTGCTAGAGAAGCTCACCGCTATAATAGAGGATGTGAAGAGTGGCTTAGACCCAGATCTGCTCGCTTCTTGGTACGACTTTATAGTGGAGCGTGCCAAGGAGATCTGCCCAGATGAGTTGAGAGACACGATCTCTGTCGAGCGTGACCCTATCCTCACAATGAAGTTCCACATAAAAGCGTCAAGAAGAGCAGTACCATATCTGCTCGATGTGATCGAGGAGCATCTACCGCAAATGCCCTTCGCAACTAGGCTCTACTTCCAGAAGGTTGAAGAGATACTGGAGCAAGAAGCTGCTAGATTCGATGGAAGAAAGGGAGAGGAACCTCGCAATTAGTGTAGCGAGAAAGAAGAAAGATACGGAAAAACTCTTTCGTTTACCTCTTTCTTTTTCTTCTAGGTGGAAAGGTCGCTATTGCGTCTATCTCGACCAGCATGTTTGGCTTCGAGAGTGAGACAACTTGAACACAGGTGCTTGCCGGCCTTTCTTCTAGCAGAGAGGGGGCGTACTTCTCATAGTAGCGTGTTTCTGTTTCCCGGACAGCTTCATAGTCTGCCATATCCTTAAGGTAGATGACGGTCTTCACTATGTAATCCATACTCGAACCAGCTTCCTCAAGCGCCAGTCTGATCTTCTCCAAAGCAACCCAAGTCTGCTCCCTCACATCAAGCGAAGAAACCTCCCCAGTTTCAAGAGTTCTGCCACTTGAACCGGAGAGGAAGATCAGATCACCGACGACGACAGACCTAGCGAACCTTTGTTTCACGCCACCATAATAAAGAGGGTAAGTCTTCTTCATACCTAGAGGTGCTAACCAACAGACCATTAAGCTTTACGAGGAAGCGCCTTGATGCAGAATGAATCGTTGAGGTATTCAAACTAGGAGCTAACAGTTCATTAGGCTCCTCAAAATATTTTGCATCACCAAGCCCCTTAATCAGTGAGTTTCGTCTGTGAGCACAAGCTCGTCTAATTAGGTCTACGCTACGTTGCTAGATCCTCAAAACTCCCTATCTGACCCCCCAACCAACAAACCTAGGAGTGCCTCCTATAGATTGAAGAACGCTCCTTCCACTCCTCATCTTCTACATAAGCCAAAAGCTCGCCTAGCTGTTTCAGAGTCAGATCCTATCTTTCTGGCGACTAACTCTAATGCCTAGACTGGCAGCGTCGTTCCAATGTAGATTCCAAGCGCTAGCAGGGCGCCGAACTGTAATGTCAGCTTTGCGGTCATAGGATCTGCAGTATCTGGCAAAGCCCGCCTGAAGGTTCTGGCTAGACGCACAGCAGCGGGAAGCGTCAGGAATGTGAGAAGAGAAAGGGCTGTTAAGATCCCTGTTATTACCAGAGCGACCACTATCAGGTATGTGGAGTAGACGAGGAGTTGAAACACCTTCAAGCTTCTATCCTTACCCAGAAGGATCGGTAGAGTTTTGATGCCCTCTCCCCTATCATACTCTATATCACGTGTATTGTTGGCTAAGAGGACGAGGGCAACCCAGATTCCGTGGGGCAGGGAGACCAGCATAGGGGTTATCTCGATCCTCGCCGTGAGCACGTAGTAGGCCCCAGTCACCATAATAGGACCCCAGACCAAGAAAACGCTGAACTCCCCCAATGCCCTATACTTGAGGTGAATGGGGTCGGCGGTGTAGAAGACGCTGAAGAAGAGGCCTGGTATCGCGAAGAGCAGCACCAAAGCTCCCCGGATAATCCACGCGTAGATAATCGCCACGACAACCAGCAGGTATAGGGCTGCCACCGCACATAGAAAGCTTCGAGACGGGATCTGCTTCGCCAAGAAGGGGTGCGGCCTATACTTCGCTGTAGGCGCGTCTGGCCGATCGACCCTACGCTTCACGTCGAAGTAATCGTTGAGCATATTGGCCGCTGCATGGAAGAGCACTAGCCCGATCAAGACAAGGGTCGTTAGCTGCGGCTCCACGACACCCACACTGGCGGCTAGGCTAGAAGCTATCGCGACCCCAACTATAGTCATCGTGAACGACCATGGGCGTGTCGCCAAGAACCACGCTGCTAGATCCATAACCTCCCAACCCCTAGCCAAGTAGCGGGAAGAACACAAAGACCATCTCAGTCCAGATTATGTGGGAGGCTATCGCCGACTGAAGAGACTTAGTCTTGATGTACAGAGCCCCCCAGATTAGACCGGCGAGAAGCGCGATTAGGATCAGCGGGGGATTCAGCGTCCAAACATGCACGAACGCATATAGCCCAGCTGTAGAGAATAAAGCTTTCGCCGCTCCAAAACGCAGGTTAAATTCGCTCTGCACAAAACCCCTCCAGTAAACCTCCTCACCCAAACTGGTAAACAGGAGAATTAGGGCGATCGTTGATGAAGGCATCTGGCTGCGCAGTGAATAGACCTGTATTGCTCCACCCTCTACAAGAGGTCGAAACAGAAGAAAACCAGCGTATAGCAATAGATAGAAGACCACACCCACCAAAGCCCCGACAAATAGCAGCAGCGGTCTAAAACTCCACCCATCGGTGAGAAAACCCCTTCTCTCCTTCAGAGAGGCTGCAAGAAGCGCCGCCACCGATAGCGCTAGCCTCACCCAGAAGGACCCAACCTCCAGCCTGAAGGTCAACAGCCATAGCAGATAGGCTATGGCAATGTAGGCGGCGAGCCTATAGCTCTTCACCACACCGGAGCCAATTACCCCCATCATCCCACTCATCACCTTACTCATCCGTAATCGCTGAAGCAAAGGTCCTGAGGCAGAAATTTGGGTCTCCAACTGGTGACAGAACCAACAGGTCCAACCCAGTTCCGCTGTACTCTTCAAGCCTTCGAAGGGCGTTTTCAGGCGTGCCCGACGCTGTAAGAACCTGCACCATTTCATCGCTCACCAGCTCAGCGGCCCTTCCGAGGTCCCTCCTGCGCCAAGCATCCCTGATCTCTGGAAGAGGGGTTGTGTCAACGCCGTAGTCCACGAGGCTACTCTCACCCACAACCTCAGAGAGCTGGTAGATGAAGAATGGGTCCCTCTTAATCGCGTAATACGCCTCACAGTCATTGGAAGCCACACAGCACAGTAGGTAGCCGACCTTCTTCACCCTCCTCCCGTGTTTCTCTTCACCCATTCTGACCCACGAAACCATGGCTTCGATCTGCTCAGGCGTCAAGACACCTGGACTGGTAATCACACCGTCAGCAACCTTGGGCGCATACGACAAAGTCTTCCTGCCCAATGATGCGATGTAGATGGGGATATGACTTGACGGCCTAACAGCGGACCTAAAGCCCTTAACCCTGTAAAAGGTGCCCTCCACCACAGCAGGCTCACCGCTGGTCAACGCCCGAATCACATTCACAGCTTCAACCATCCTCCTCAGGGGCTTAGTCACACCAACTGGTTGAACATCCACCCCAATTAGGGGCAGCCAAGGGAAACCCCCTAGGCCTAGGCCGAGAATGAACCTACCCCCGCCCTCATTCTGCAGCGTCAACGCTGAAACCGCTGTCATCACAGGGTGCCTTGTCACGACACTCACCACCCCAGCGCACACCCTAATCCTAGAGGTTGCCTTCATGACAGCATACGCCGCTATAAGCGCATCACCGTACATCGGGTTCTCGTGCATGAAGAAAGAGTCAAAACCGAGTTGTTCAGTAAGCTGCGCGACCCGAATGGTATTGGCTAGTGGTTGCGCACCAACAGGTATGCTCAGCCCGACCGCCAGCTTCAAGGCATATGATGGTCATGGTTTAGCCGATTTAAGCATTGCCACCTCGCGAATGGGTGATGCAGAATAAATCGTTGAAGTATTTAAACTAGGAGCTAACAGTTTATTAGGCTCCACAAAATATTCTGCATCACCTCGCGAATGTCAAGACGAAGCCCCAATTTTTGTTCGGCTCAGCTTGGTCTTTAGGCTGAAATCAGATTTTGCAATTAGATCTGTAGTTAATTTGCTCTACGGAACTAGATCGTGTAAATAATTAAAAGACCACGTGATCCTGCAACAAAGCAGCACAAAAGATTATTTTATATACCACCGCTTGACAAACAAAGGATCGTGACAGTAGCAGAATTCTTTACCTACATCGGTGATGCTGTACTTCTACTCTTCCTACTCACCCTAGTCATCTTCTTCGTATACGAGTTTGAGGTAAAGAGAGGAGAGTAGCCAACTTAGCCCATGGGGAACAGATTCGAAGAACTTGAAAAAACTGCGTTCCAGAGGCTTGCTGAACTAGGCTTCACCACACCCACCCACATACAAGCTAAAGCAATCCCAGTAATTCTGAGGAGGAGAAACTGCTTGCTCGTCGCTCCAACCGGCTCCGGAAAGACGGAGGCTGCGCTCGTACCGATATTTACGCTACTCTCACAAGAGAAGAGCGCTGGAGTTAGGTTACTCTACATAACCCCGCTAAGAGCGCTGAACCGCGATATATTCAAGAGGCTCGTAAGGTACGCTGAACACTTCGGGCTAACCGCTGCGGTTAGACACGGAGATACACCCACATCGGCAAGGGCGAGGATGGGCCAGAGACCACCGGACGTGCTCATAACCACACCAGAAACATTAGCGATTTTATTGGTCACAAAGAAGATGAAGAAGGCTTTGGCTGGGCTGGAGTGGGTTGTGGTGGATGAGCTGCATGAGCTTCTGGGGAGTGAGCGTGGTGCTCATCTGAGTTTGAGTTTAGAGCGGTTGATCAGCTACACTTCATCGAGCGTTGTGCGTGTAGGCCTATCAGCTACTGTCGGCAACTTGGATGAAGCAGCCTCCTTCCTCGTGGGCGCTGGGCGTAAGTGTGCGGTACTTGTGGATAAGGTTGAGAGGGGGTATGCTGTTAGATGCGAGTATGTGGAGGGCGGTCTACTACCTTTAGCGAGAAGAGTTGCAGAGTTGACTAAGGAGGTGATGAGCAGAGGCGGTAATGTTCTGGTCTTCACAAACACCAGAGACGAAGCCGAATACCTTGTCTCAGCCCTAAGAGCAGAAGCTCCTGAGCTAGAACCATATGTGCACCACGGCTCTTTATCGAAGGAGAGCAGAGAGGAAGCCGAGCTGAAGCTCAAGAGCGGCGAAGCAGGGATAGTAGTAGCTACATCATCTCTGGAGCTTGGGTTGGATATAGGTTCTGTGAACCTAGTGATCCAAGTGGGCTCACCTAGGCAAGCTACTAAGCTCATACAGAGGGTTGGTAGGAGTAGGCATAGGGTTGGTGAAGCCGCTCAAGGCGTGATCTTGACCGATAGGTTAGATGATGAGGCTGAGAGCCTAGCCCTTCTGGAGCGTGTGAAGAAACACTCGCTAGAGGAGAGCAGAATCCACCATAAAGCACTCGATGTA
>JAAOZN010000030.1 GCA_011605775.1 Nitrososphaerota archaeon
TCAGCTGCGGCTGAAGCGTATATCTTACAGGGTTCTCTGAAGGTGTAATCGGAGTGAGGCGGTCGCGCCTCCACAAAGTAATCGCTCTTTAACCTAACCTCGGCTCTCTTCGCATACTCATGCTTCTCGAGAAGCTTAACCGCCACGTTCACACACGTCTCCTCAATCCTCGGCACCTTCAATAATCTAGGTTCTAATACTTCGATTAAGGATTCGGGGTGGCGAGATAGGTTTACACCCTTCATATCACGCGGCAGATCCACAAATAGGTCGATTGTGGCTGAGAGAGGCATAACCCCACGCTTCGAGGAGACCTTCAACTGAGCCTTCAGATTCCTCACACCAACCCTTGGTAAGAAGAGCCTATTCTCAGGTATAAGATACTGTATGTCGACAACCCTTTCCAGCAGATCAGGTGGCAGCTTACTCATATATTTCTCCTACTTCAGAATACCCTTATAAGGAGATCGCATCACACTTGATATCGCTTTGGTTAGAGTTGCTGGCATAGACCCTGGCACCAAAAGTATGGATGTTTGTGCGCTGCAAGACGGCGAAGTCTACTTTGAGAAGGTAGTCAGCACGGAAGAGGCCGCTAAGAGCCCGCATCTTCTGATCAAGGCGGTTGAGGAGGCGATGCCACTAGATCTTATCGTAGGCCCCTCTGGCTACGGTATCGAGTTAACGTATCTGAGTGATCTACCTGAGGATTCGCTGGAGGATTGGTACTACAGACACATCCTTCTAGCGGAGAAGGGGGGTGTGGAGGAGGCGGTTAAGAGAGGGGTGTTCGGCGCTCTAATCTACTATGCTATGGCTAAGACCGCGGTCGAGATGAAGCGCAGAGGGTGGCCGGTCTGCTACATACCAGCTGTTATCCATCTACCTACGGTGCCTGAGCATAGGAAGGTGAATAAGATCGACTTAGGCACAGCTGACAAGATGTGCGCCGCGGTTCTTGGCGTCTACGATCAATCGAGGAGGCTCGGCATACCCTACTCAGAGGTGTCGTTTATCCAAGTCGAAATGGGCTTCGGGTATAATGCGGTATTAGCGGTGGATGGTGGTAGGATCGTCGATGGTGTAGGCGGGACTACTATGAGCGGACCAGGCTTCCTCACCATCTCCAGCCTAGATGCGGAGCTAGCGCAGCTCGTTGGGGAGTGGAGGAAGGAGGATCTATTCACAGGCGGATGCGCCTCAATATCTGGCAAAGCAACACCAGAGGAACTCATCGATAGCGTTCAAACCGATGGGAGGTGTGAGTTGGCTTGGAGGGCGATGGCTGAAAGCGTCTTAAAAGCAGTTTACTCGATGAAAGCATCTGTTCACAACCCGAGAGAAATACTGATCTCAGGTAGGTTGACGAAGATAAGGTATGTTGAAGACTGGTTGGTTAGTGAGCTAGGTAGCATAGCCCCTGTTAGGAGGTTAGAGGGGCTGCCTGGAGCGAAGGTAGTCAAAGAGACGGCGCAAGGCTACGCTTTGGTTGCAGAGGGACTCGCAGGCGGAAAATACGAGAAGCTCATCGAGTGGATGAAGATTAGAGAGGCGAAAGGAACGGCCCTAGACCACATCTACCACCCGAAATTCCTAGCAAGCAGAAGGCTGGGAAGAAGGTAAGGGGGTTGTTTTCGGGTTCTGAGCTATGTTGTCTTTGGTGGACTTAGATAGCTCTTGGTCTTCACCAGGTCTTGTCCCCCTTTCGGGGGCTCGGCATCACCCTCCAACCCAGTCAGGTCGAACCCGCTCCACGCATCCGCACCCAAGCCGTTTCCAGCCTGGGGTCATCTGTGTGGAGGAAGCCCCTCCATCTGAAGGGTTTCCGCATCACCCGACAGTCCGCGCTCTTACCAAAGCATGTGGCTTATACCTACTTAACTCTATCTATTTTAGAACAGCTGAACACGGCGGGTATATGCAAAGCCTATGGCTGAGCTTCGAACATCCACGGCAAAGGGAAGATGCGCACTTATCTGAACGTGTGGGGGAGGCGTGTCGCTGAAAAATTTTTAGTAAACTTCTTAGATTTCTTCTTCGAGGAGGTCGAAGATTTCTCTCGCCAGCTCCTCCTTGGTTCCATGGAAGTCTTTGACGAGCCCTCTACGGCTCACAAGGAGGGCGTTGTGGTGTTCTCCGCTGATCTCCGAGAGGTCGTTCGCCACTATTAGTGATGCTCTTACCCTCCTAAGCTCCTCTTCGGCCCTCATTGTGAGCTCCTCTCTCTGAGCTTTATATTCGAGCTTAAAGCCTACGATCGTCAGGTTTGGGTATCTGGTGGAGACCTCTTCTATGATCTTGGGTGTTGGTTTAAGCTCTATGTGCCACGTGGATCCTGATCTGACCTTCTCTTCCCAGTATGTGGCTGGCTTAAAGTCTAGTACTGCTGCGGAGAATATCGCTATCTCGTAGATTCCTTTCTCGAGCTCGTTTAGGGTCTCACTCAGCATATCATCAACGGTGTAGACGCTTGTGAGCTGTATGTGGCTTGGGTAGGTTACGTCCCCTGGACCATATATGACTCTGACGTTGCAGCCTCTTTGGAACGCTTCTTTGGCGAGCCAGTATCCTAGCCTACCAGTGGATTTATTCGATATGTACCTTATTGGGTCGAGGTCGTATCTAGTTGGGCCGCTGAGTATGAGCACGCCTCTCCCTCTAAGCCTGCTGGTTGTTAAGCATCTAATTGCTTGATCGACCACTCTTTGTACAGCAGCGACCTTAGCTGCTCCCTCGCTGATACGCGGCTCCACCACAGTTACACCGAGCCCCCTCAGCTTCCCAATATTCTCCGTGAGAATAGGGTTGCTGTAGAGTTTGAGGTTCATGGCTGGTGCGATCAATAGTTTTGTTGGGTGTGTTGAGGCGCATAGGGTTGATACAGCGTCATCAGCCAACCCCTGAGCTATCTTATTTACTGTGTTTAGGGTTGCGGGGTACACTACTACGAGATCGTAGTCTTCGAGGTGCTCTGACACACCGGTTAGTCTGTGGGTAACCGGTCTCCCTGTTGCCCACTGCATCAGGTGAGGACTTACGCCGTAATCTAATGCGGCTTGTGTCATGTAGCAGGTGACATCTGCCCCGTGCCTCCTCAACTCCCTAGCGAGCTTCGGCGACTCGATGCATGCTACACTCCCAGTTACGCATAGGGCTATTCTTTTACCAGCGAGCTTACCGCTTTTCGCCGAAAGCTCAGCAACACCTACGTCACGCAGTATATGGGTATAATCTACAAACTCGTGTTCACAAGGGTTACCCCTACAATACAGGATCTTAGAGCCGCGCAGATCTTCGGAAACCGCTACTATCGTTGAAGACGACATATAGGATTCAACACCATTATGGTAGCAGATGGAGCCGCGACCAGCCTCGCCGCCGTGATCCGAAGCTATCGACTTCAGCCCCAATATGATGCTATCTACGCTTGTAGGCTTAAGCTTCGATGCAAGCTCAAACGCCCTCCTTCTCCTCATCTCCACATACTTAAGCAGCTCTTGCGGAACCGCATCCACCCTAACCCAACCCCTAACAGTTAGGTTTGTGAAGACCTGTATCCCTGGATCGATATTTTCAACCTCTACCCTCTCATCGTGAAGCAGATGGTAAGCTTCCTCCGAATCCGCTAATATGAAGTTACCCCTCTTATAATGACCCTTCAAAAGCTCCCTCTTAATGTAAGAGAGCGCATCCCTAGCCTTAGAGAAGGATGTCAAGATGTCGGTGATGAGAAGCCCCCTACTCCTATAAACCTTGCACTCCCCACCTGTATCTTGATTCGTTACCGCCGCGAAGAGCCCCCTTTCGTTGAATCCTATCCACGTTCCCTTCGAGCTGGTGTCTAGAGGGCAGTAAACCTTGAAAGAACCCCTCACAACAGTTGGGTGCGCCTCATGGGAACCAGAGGGAGCATACCTATTATGCATAGCGACTATCGGGAAGCCATCCACTATGCGGTACAAGAAGATAAGGGTGCACATCCCCACTCTATTTAACCAAGCCAGCCCACTAATATACATAACTCATCATCCCAAGGAATATACCAACCTTCAGTCATTAGAATTCGCTATGTGTCACGCTGCAGGGTGTAAGCGTTGACAAAACATTGCTCAAATCTCATCTACACTATAAATATCCAACGAGCGCATACTCTATCGTGGCGGGATGAGCTCCGCTGTCACCCAAGATGTGGCGAGCCTTCAGATGATAAGGCAGCCGAAGGGGAAATCAACCTGCCACTCCAAAATGGAGGTGGTGTGTATGGAGAACGAGAGTAGGAGGGCAAAAGACGTAGCGTTGGTCTCGGTATGGGCAGCACTCTATGCAGTGCTCGTCATAATCTTCCAACCGATATCATTCCAAGCCCTGCAGTTCAGGGTAGCGGGGATACTTCGCCCAGCCATCGCCAAAAAGTGGATACTGGTGTTCGGGTACGCGATAGGTGTGGTTGTCGGCAACGTCTTTAGCCCATTCGTCGGGTTTTGGGAGCTTGTCTTCATGCCTATCATGAGCCTCGTTGCTGGGATACTCGGATACTTAGCTGCGAAACCGATACCAAAGTACGATTATTACGTCTGTGGTGTAGTGATAGCTGTGATCATACCGTTGGCTGTGTCCTACATGCTGAACCAGCTCTTTGGGCTGACGATGCTAGCCACGTTTCCGATGCTACTAGTCAGTGAGCAAATCGTCAACTTCATTGGAGCCACGTTGTTCAAAGCCATCGAGAAGAGGTGGATGTGGTGGAAGTAAAGAAGTGTGTTGCGGTGTTGAGCGGTGGTGTAGACAGCTTCAGTTACACGCTTCAGTGGAAAGCCCGAGGCTACGTCATCCACCCCCTTATTTTTGACTACGGTCAGAAAGGACGTAGGGAAATCGACATAGCAAAACATTTGTGCAGTATAGCAGGTTTCGAAGAACCTATCGTCGTTGACATCTTGTTCATGAAAGAGCTCTGGAAAGGTACGCAGCTGACAGACGACAGCGTAGGCGTAGAACAAGAGTACAAGCCGACCGTCGTAGTCCCTATCCGCAACGTTATCTTCCTATCCATAGCATCAGCGTATGCGCTGTCCATCGGTGCAAATGTCGTCATATACGGTGCACATCTGGATGACGTCAAGATATCACAAGATACTGGTGAGCCGCTGTATCCTGACTGTACACCTGAGACAGCTAAAGCGCTTGAAGAAGTCACTAAAGTCGCTCACTTCCCTGTCGGCAAGCTGAAGCTCGAAATCTGGAGCCCAGCACGAGAGGGTCTAACGAAAGCTGAGAACCTCAAGCGTGGTTACCAACACGTAGGTGAACTCGTCTTTGAAACTTGGAGCTGCTATCTGTCGGGCGACGAGCAGTGCGGCAGCTGTGAATCTTGTGTCAATAGACATAGAGCTTTCATCGAAGCGGGGATTCCGGATAAGACCAAATACAGGAGGCACACCATAATATCTGAAATATGCTTGACAGGAGGTTGCGGTGTTACTTTCTGGGGGTCATGAATGCTGGCAAAACTCAAACCTTATCGAAACATCATTGTTACCTCCAACTTATACCTGCTGTCTGGGAGAAAGGCAACTCAAATAGAAAGCATTTAATGTAACCAAAGCTCATCGTTTTTGAGTGTTGGGAGGCTGCCTCCACTAGTCTACGCACCTTCTTCACTATTCTTCCTACGGAGGAAGTCTTCAGCTATTCTCATATCTTGTAAGGTGTTGACGTTTACTGCCACTTTCACATCATCTATTTGGAGGATTTCTTCGTCTAGATATCTTTCTTCTATCCTTCTTCCATCTACTACGTTTACACCTATTGGAATCAGGCTTTTCCCATTATCATTAAAAACATAATCGAAGCTGAGCCCAAACCTCGCGTAAAGTTCTTGCGGAACCACGACTGTTAACGCCGGTCTTTTACATTTTTCGTAAAAAGTTATGACTTCGTCTACGAATTTGCTCGTAACCAGAGGGAGATCCGCGCATATCGTAAGAACCGTCTCAAGCTTCAACTTCTTGACAGCGTACTTTGCATCTGAACAGAAGCCTCTTCCGGGTGCTTGTAAAACCTTTAAAGCTTGTTTATGCGCAAAAGCAGCTGTTTGTGGCGTGTGCTTACTCACAACCACAATAATATCCTCAACCTTATTAGCGCCTTTCAAAGCTTCGAGTACACGTTGTATCATAGGTTTTCCACCCACTTCTAGCAATGGCTTCTCTCCCATAATATTCAATCTTGTGCCTTTGCCGCCTGCCATCAACAATGCGGTTACACCCATTTAGATACCACCAAAATTGTTAGAAGAGAGTTTAGGCGTGAGAGCTCATTACTCGCCCCAAAAACGTCGCCTGTAACCCCTCCAAAATTTCTGTTAGAAAGGACGGTGAGAACGAAAGCTGTGGTTAAGCAAGCGATTACTGCCATGAAACCAGCTAAACCCAAAAGGGGTAGCGCTATGCCGAATGTTATAGATAGAGCGGCTATTAAGCGTATGTTGCGATGCCGATCGTGCATCGCATTAACGAAGTAGGTGTTCATACCTCTGTGCGCGGACCTCCCAAGCCGAGCCATAAACACCAAGCCAAGTTTAGCGCAGGTCTCACACACAACCAAGCTTTGAATAACAAGCTTTTGATCGAGCCCCGCTATACAAAGAGCGGTCGCTAAAAACGTCACTAAGCCCAGCGCAAACCCACCAACCCCAGTCTGTTGGTCATGCATAACCTTGATTTTTTCCTCCGATGTTCCTTGATATACCAAGCCGTCTCCAAAGTCGAGCAGCCCGTCAGCGTGATTAACCCCGCTGATCAGTAAAATGAAGCCCCAAGTTAAAACTCCGACGATCAAGGGGTTGAGAAGATGAGAGAGCGACCAAGCGAAGACGCCAGCTAACAAACCTATGAACGCACCTACCAATGGAAAGAGGTACATGTAGCTGGCTGCGTCAACCAAGCAGTTTTCATCCATGCCTACTGGAATCGTTGTGAGAAAAGCCAGCAGGTTCTTTACTTCCCTACGCATGCCATCACCTCATGCTACTAACAGCTCATAGTTTCTCTCAACTTCCTCAAGAAGAACAGCTGTTGTTATCGCACCCTTCGACTTCGCTACAGCGGCTATGGCTGCTCCACCAGCACCCACTCCCTCTTTAACAAAACCCCTCTCATAGGCCCTCAACCCGTCAAATCTTGAGCAGCTGAAGTCAAGATCAGCCGCTAATATGGGAATATTTGCGATTTGAGCGATTATCCCTTTTAAATCAGCGCTCTTATCCTCTATAATCCATCGAGTCGTTCCAACAGCGACATTATCTAAGACGCTGCGATCAAAAGCTTTGACAACAGCTAACACAGCGCCCAGCTGTGTTCCACCAGCCATCAAAACTGGGACTCTACGCGCGGCTCCGAGGACCAACCCGGCAAAGGTCGTCATCATGGGGTCGCCTACACACGAAACCGCTTTTAAGGGGTTGGAGACGAGGGCGCCGAACTCTATCTTCGCCGCCCTCAATCCTTCTTCAACGACTTTCATCTTAAGGTGATGCGGATTGCTTGGCATGCTGCTGCTCACCTTCCCTTTGGCGTCTATGCCCATAGCTGACAGAACCCCTAGTGCTGTCGTTGTGCCCCCGGGGATGCTTTCGCCGACCACAAGATACTCAGCTACCTTAGAGAGGTTTTCTCCAGCGATCTTGGCTCTCAGCAAAATTTCTTCAGCATCTTCCACAGCCTTACCTGTTCTTATATCGCCTCCTGCTCTGCCTCCTAGCTCGAGGTAAGGAGCAAGCGGTTTTATCTTAACCCCTCCGCTTACAACAAGTGTTGGTATGTCTGCTAGCCTCAACGCAGACTTAGTGATCAGCGCAGGGGTCGGTATACCCTCCGGTGTTACAGGCACCCCTTTAATACACTTACATGAGCCGAGCAAGAGCAGTTCCACGTCTGCGGCTGGTGTAAACTCGGTTAATTCCGGATATCTTCCCGCCGCTGATAACCCAGGGATTTTCGCTGTTTCCGTGTTCCCAATAACGCAGACGAAAAGAGGCTTCTTACCTTCGATCCTCTTCAGAAAAGCTTCGCCTCTTCCTTCTTCATGAGCCAGTATCACATCATAAATTTTCTTTCTCGTCAAGGCCCCTTATCCTCCAACGAGTAGCTGGAAACCTCTAGAATCCAGCGTTTATCGTGATCTTCCCTCAGCACCTTCTTGCAGTCGAGAAGATTTATACGCTTTTTAAAGATCGGTCCGTCGATGACGAGTGTGTGATATTCGCCGAACTCGCCGCAGATATCAAAAGTGTAGTGGCTCTGTAGTTTTTGTAAATCTTCTATAAAGGTTCCGTCAACCGTCCTTCCTAACCATTCAGCCCCGAATATATCGGCTTTCACGTTTACAACAATCGCCTTGAAGCCCGCATATACGAATTCTTCAAGGATCTGATTACGGTCGAGATGCCAGAGGGGCTCCATGTAAAGGACGCCTACATCATTGCACACTCGAACCACCCAGTCTAAATGGTCATAAATGTCAATATCGCCAAAAACGATGCCATCAACCCCATTTTCTTTCAACTTTCTAGCTGCGGTTTTAAACTCTTCTTCATACGCTTTCCAGCTAACTTCCTTCTGGATGATGGGGGTTCCGATGGCTTGTGACTGAGCAACCATCAATTTCGGATTCGACCCATGTGATGCATATCTTCCGTCTTTAGGTACGAAGTTTAAAAGAAAGGAAACTTCGAGCCTTTTTTGAAGAGCCTTGTAGCAGGCGAGGCAGCTATCTTTCCCCCCACTCCAAGATACCGCAACCTTCGTCATGATACCCCCTCCAGCAGCATTCCGATAACCTCTAAATCGGGTAAGCACCGCACGTCCGACAAAAGGTAACACCCTCCTCCACCCTTGAACCGCAATAGGGGCAGGTTCTGCCCCATTTAGCTCGATGAGGAACACCTACAGTTGACCTATAAACCTCATAGTAGAAGAGCTGCTCTTTAGTGCGCACCGTGACACCATCTTTCTCAAAATATCTCCTTCTCTTCTCTTGAAACTCTTCATCCGAAATCCTCTGCTCAAAGAAGGTTGGCAGGGTTGTTGTTCCTGAGCCTTGTTCGATAGGGGTTTTAATCCTCCAAACGATCTCATCAGGCAGTATGCCTTCGAACGCCTTCCTCAGAATCCATTTCCCCCAAGTTTCTCCCCTCTCCTTTCGAACCTTATAGGAGGGGTCGAGGCTGTATGCAAAGTTTTTCAGATTTGTGTCGAGGTATGGGAGCTTAGCATCAAGACCAAGCGCTTCAGCCAAAGGGATAGAGGAGAAGGACATCACCCTCCACATCTTCTCAAGCTCAGACTTTAGCCGCCCTCCCTCAAGATTAAATAGGAAGCTGTAGCCGGCGAATAGTTCATCGCTTCCGTCGCCTGTCATAACGGCATTTAGCCCTTCTTCTTTAGCCGTCTTTAAGGCAGCATATATGGCTGCGCTGTTACGCACCTCCATCGGATCAAAGGATCTTATAGTCTTGATTACGGCGTGGATGGAATCATATAGTTCGTCTTCGTCGATAAAATGAATGGAGTGTTTGATGCCTAGCTTATCAGCCAACAGTGAAGCGTATTTGAGATCTGGTGCTGGAGCCCCCTCTAGAGCGACCGTGAAAGCCTTCAATGAAGTAAATTTTGAAGATATAAACGCTAGAATACTTGTATCTAAGCCCCCAGAGAGCAGAATACCTTCAGCCAGATTCTTCTTCACAGCCTCTTCTATCAAACCCCTTATCTTAGAACATATCTCATTAATTTCGAGCACCGAAGTAGGTGTATTCTTGTGTTGACTCATGGGCTAACGCACCTTCGCTACCTCTAATTCGTCTAGCAGCTGTAAGAGTTGATTTTGGCTCTTAACGAAGGTCGCTCCCTTAGATTTTAGCTCTAGTAGTAGTTTCTGCGCTTCGCCACCTGTGAAGTCTCTCTGGGTGATGGGTGTCTCTTCGACGACGAAAGTTGGAATACCTCTTTCCAAGGCGTCCTCTGCGGCTTTAAGGTTTAGTAGATTTGCAGAACCGATAGGCACAGACGTCACAACAACAGCGTTTGCTTCGCTTATCATCTTTAGGTTTGCCTTATAATTTTGCTCTGTAATTGGGGAGAAAGGTGCCTCGCTTACGACTGGAATATTCAGTAACAGAGCTGTTTCGTAGTCTGTATCCAATACGTGTAGAACCCCAGCTGTAACATCAAACCCCTTTTCAACCAAAGTTTTTATGATCTGCGCCCCTGTTCCGGCTCCGCATATTACGTGAACTCGGAACCTCTTATTAATAGAAGCTTTTACCCACCTCAGCGGAAGGGGGATGACGTAAAGGGAGTTGGTGAGGGGGTGTTTTTTCACCACGGCGTCGACTTGAAAGACCTTTTTAATATTCTCGCTCGTTAATGCTTCATCTACTCTTCCGATTGAAACTATTTTTCCCTTGTTTAGCAGAATTATGGTGTCGCAGTAGCGTGCCGCCAAATTGAAATCGTGGAAAACTGTGAGCAGGATTAGCCCTCTTTGTATACACAGCTCCTTCAGAAGATCCATTATTTCTAACTGGCTGTTAATGTCTAAATGGGTTGTTGGTTCATCTAACAATAAAACCTTGGGCTCTTGGGCTAATGCTCGAGCGATTATGACGCGCTGCCTCTCTCCACCACTTAACTCACTTATGCGCCTCTCAGCTAGGTGCCACGTATTGGTTAGCTTCATTGCATTTTTAGCTACCGTTAAGTCCTTTTCGCTCTCTAACTTAAATCGGCTTAGATGGGGGTGTCGCCCCATCAAAACAATATCTAAAGCTGTGAAGTCAAAATTTACGTCTGTGTTTTGAGGCACGACTGCTATATTTCTTGCGACCTCTCGGCTTTTCATTCCGAATATTTCCGCTTCATTCAGATACACAGCCCCAGCCTTTGGTCTTAAGGCTCCGCTGATAGCCTTTAGCAGAGTAGTCTTGCCAGAACCGTTCGGCCCCAATAGACCTACAAGCTCACCAGAACCTATTGTAAATCTGACGTTCTCTAATACCTTAACAGAACCGTAATAACATTCAACCCCACAAATATCCAAGGTTACCATCCCCTATCCCCTACACCGTGATTCTCCCGCTTTTAATTAACAAGTAGACGAAGAAGGGGGCACCTAACAAGGCGGTTACGATTCCTGTGGGGAGAACGATAGGTCTTAAAATCGTCCTCGCAACCGCGTCGCAGAGTACTAGAAGAGATGCGCCAGCTAAGGCTGAAGACGGTATTAGTATGCGGTGATCCGGGCCCACTAGAATTCTCGTTATATGTGGAACTATCAACCCTACGAAGCCTATAATACCACTTATTGAAACTGCAACAGCCGTTATTAACGAGCCCAGAATTATCAACCTCTTCTTTACGGTCTCAACCTCGACGCCAAGGTGTCGCGCCTGTTCTTCGCCGAGCAGCGTCACATTCAAGTCTCTGGCAAACGCGTAGATAGCTGCTGAGCACACAAGGATCGCTGGCGAAGCTACGTTAATGTATTCCCACCTGCTTATCGGAAAGCCTCCGAAGAGCCAGCTAAAAGCGGCGTGTATGTCTTCTCCAGCCGTAGCTATCATAAGGGAGATCAGAGATGAAAAGAAGCTGCTAACAGCGATCCCAGCCAATAACAACCTCAAAACCGGGATCCCAAAACCAGTCCTCGCTATGGCGTAAACGAGGAACATTGTGGACAACGCCCCTACACACGCCATGACTGGTACAGCGTAAAACAAGCCTAATGATGGAAGGCCGACACCAGAGACTATTGCCAGCAGAGCGCCAAACCCGCCACCTGAAGCCACACCGAGCACGTAAGGGTCAGCCATCGGGTTCCTAAATATGCCTTGAAAAACGACGCCTGCAACCGACAAGGCAACACCTACCAGAACGGCTGAGATTACGCGTGGGAGTCTAAGCTGCACAACCACATTTTCTTCCACCGTGGTCCATTGCTCTTTAACAGCATTGCCAACGAGCGGGACTTGATGTAATATTATGCCTAACGCGTTTCCAACGCTTATGGGCATCGGTCCGACTGTAGATGCTAGGGCCATTGAGGATAGTAAGATAAGGGACAGGGCGAGGATTATGGAGGTCCACTTTGCGAATCGCTTCAAATATTTGGTTTCGACGCCGCTTTTTCCGCTACACATTACTTTGCACTCTCACCCTTTTTATGGGTCATATGAGCTGCTGTGCTAGCCACCCCTATTACAACTATCAAGGATGTCAGGTAGAGCCAAAGTGGGATGGGGTAGTTCCAGAGGGCTGGTGCAGCTTCCCCCATTAATGCAAAATAACTGAGATGTGCCACGGTAGCCTCAACGTAATCCTCCTCCTTATTTACGGCGCTATTAGTCGCCGTCCAACGTTGCCTACTCTCATCCCAAACGTAAATCTTGAGCGAGTCCTCGCTGACACCTAATGTTCTAAGTTGATCTTCGTTGTAGTGTATCTTTAACGTGAACACCAGACCTGCTGGAACGCTACAATCGATGGCTAAGTATTTTCCAACCAGTTTTCGGTTAGTAGGAACCTCTGGTCCAGTCTCTTGGATAGTAACCGTTAAAGTGCCGTTTCCCGCCGACTTGATTACAAGCATGTCAACTCTCATGAGATCGGAAATGTTAAAAATCTCCACCCCAGACTTTAATTTAGTTGCGTTGAGTATGAATGTGAAGGTGGCTACTCCGCCAAAAATCTCGGGGTGTAAGATTTTAGCTAAGGTTTCTAAGCCGTTGATCAGCCGAGGTCCGAATCTAATGAATAGGTTTTCGTCAACCGTGTAAACAGCGCCTTTAGCAACCGCTGAGATCACATCCCATCCGAGGCGACCTTTAATATCCTCAAGTGAAGCATAATGGTGGGTGCCGAGAAGGCTGATGATAACATCCGGGTTTCTGGCTATAACTTCCTCATCCGTTGTTTGAACCCATTGTTTTTTAGCGTCGCCGAAGGCATTAATGCCTCCAGCCAACTCAATTAATTGATGACCCCAGGTGTTTGGGCCGAAGGTCCAAGGTGGCGGATACCAGAATTCGATGTAGACCTTAGGCTTTACAGCTACGCTAGCCGTCTTACTCTTAATCTCGTATATCCTTTGGGCTAGAGAAGAGGCTAAAACCGCTGCTTCTTGAGATTTCCCTGTCGCGTTGCCTATTAACTTGATCTCCCTAATGATGTCATCTAAGGAGGATGGGCGAACCGCTATCACCGTTAACCCCAGTCTGCTAAGTTTCTCTACGGTGGGATCCGAAGGCCCCCAATGATAGTATACTACTAAATCTGGGTTTAGCGCCGTAACCTCCTCAGGATCGGGCATCATAGCCTTGCTGATCTTCTGCTTAGCGATAGCCTCAGGTGGATAGTCAGAGTACCTATCAACAGCGATTATTCTGTCACCTAAACCAAGAGCATACAATATTTCAGTGCAAGACGGAGATATCGACACAATCCTATCTGATCTCGTTACAACCACAGTCCTACCCAGATCGTCAACGACGGTGATTTCCTTAGAAGCGTAAGCATCCCCTACAAACCCATTTGTTGCCGCTACCAACACCACACTTAGCAATATCAATACCATTTTCGTATTCATGGCTGCCAGCGTTGGATGGATCATCCAACCACCATTATAAAACTTTCCTTTGGCTTTGTTTCTACATATTTCTTAAGAGGTTGAGGAAACGTTTAAGCAACGGAGCGAGAAAAGAGTGAAGGAGTAGTAGGTTATGAGGATCGCTAGTCTATCCCCTGCCGTCACCGAGACTCTTGTGTCGCTGGGCCTAGAGGATGAGATTGTCGGTGTGACCCCTTGGTGTAAAATGTACTTAAACGATGTGGGTAAGAAGATTGTAGGGACATACCGAAGCATTTTATTCGATAGACTCAAAGAGGTTAAACCTGACTTGGTTTTCCTCCAGTCAAGGGTTCACGATAAGGTGGTTGACGCTGTGAGGGGCGAGGGTTTTAATGCACATCTAATACCACTTCCTACAAACATCTACTCAATAATATCCCACGTAATCGTAGACATAGGCGCGTTGGTTGATAGAAATTATGAAGCTAGGGAGCTGGGAGAAAGATTGCTGAGCAGAGTGCTTAAGATTTCAGAGAGAACCACTGGTGTGAAGAGGCTTAAAGTCTATGCGGAGTATCTGTGGGCTGATAAAACATTTTCAAGCGCTGGCGCGTTCACATTTATAGACGATGGTGTAAGGGTCGCGGGTGGTGAAAACATATTCAGAGATACCCTACGAGAATTCTTCAACCCCTCTGATGAGGATATTGTATGTAGAAATCCTGAGGCGGTACTAGTTAATATAGAGCCCCCTTTAGAGAAATTAACCGCAGAGGAGTATAAGAGGCTCAGAAAGCCGTTGAAAAACACCGAAGCGTTCAGAGAAAACAAAGTTATTCTAGTTAAAGAGCGCAAGGATGTTAATCTGGCACACTTTGGCCCCTCGTTCATAGATACTGTGAGTGGCTTACGCAAGAATTTGAGAAACTTAAGTGAAGGGTTTGAAGCATAAAAGCCGTCATACCTCAAGTACCTCAACATAAACTATCTGACGCACGACAGAAGAGTATATAATGCTGCTTCTGAACCGAGGGTTTGGTATGTCGCTGCTGGAATACCTCGAAGAAAAAGGAATTTCACTAGAAGATCTAATAGACACCGCGTTGGAACTTTTTGTCCCTCATCCCGGTGTTGAAACCAGAGAAGAGGCTGCTAGGATCTTAAAGGAGGAGTTTATAGACGCTTTATCGGATGTAAATGTTTCCTGCATGGTCGTCGCGTGTTTCAGAGCTGAGGAAGACGCGAAGGCGGGTTTGATCCCTGGCTTAACGAGGGAGAGGTTTTTGGGGCGCCCTGGGCTGGTAGCTGACGAACTCTTAGGCATGGCTATAGCGTGTTACATTGCTGGGGCGAAAGGTATCTTTGAATTCATCAGGTTTGATCAAGCGAAACCCGGAATCTTAAAGAAGCTCGGACCAATCTCTAACGACGCTATCGGAGGGTTGATCGCGGGCGTCTCATCCAACATGTATACACGAGCCCTAAGAGAACATAAAGCCCAAAAATGAATTAAGATGTGTATTAGAAACTCCTCGCAGCAATTAATATGGAGAAGAGCAGGACTGTTATGGCTGCTGAGACCGCGTAGACGTTTAATGAGTCCTTGATCTTTTTGGGTGAAAGGGGCTCTAAATCCTCCCCTAGTGTATATGAGCCGATCTTCTCCAACCTTACCCTCAATGCCCCAGCCATCGTCGACATAGGCCACCCAGCGTTTAAACTTGGAGTTGAAGCGTGGTAAACCCTACCTATCTTGAGGGCGCCCCTCCAGTCCATCTTCAAGATAAAGGAGGCGAGGGCAAATATCAGATAAGTAAGGCGAGAAGGTATGTAATTCGCTATAGTATCGAGCTTGGCCGAGGCCCAGCCAAACCTCAAATACCTCTCATCCTTGTATCCAACCATCGAGTCCAGCGTATTTATAGCCCTGTATGCCACCGCTCCCGGAAGGCCGAAGAGCAGATAAAAGAAGAGCGGGGAGATGAAGCCGTCAACGAATCCCTCAGCAACCGTCTCGATTGCTCCAGAAGCGATATGCTGCTGATCTAGGGTAGAAGTGTCCCTCCTCACCACCATCGAAAGGTATTTTCTGGATCCTTCGACGTTCCCCGCTTTCAACGAAGAAATGATGGGGTTAATGTGCTCGAACATACACCTCAGGGCGAACGTCATCTTCAAGAAGAATGCCGAAGCGGCAACCCAGATAACAAAGTTGTAGTAGTAAATCAACGAAACTAAAAACCCCATTGTCGTGAAAGAGGCTACCGTGAAAACCGCAAACAACGCGCCCGCTGCCCGCTC
Source organism: Nitrososphaerota archaeon (assembly GCA_011605775.1). Taxonomy (NCBI): domain Archaea; kingdom Thermoproteati; phylum Nitrososphaerota; species Nitrososphaerota archaeon. The sequence continues at coordinate 15,928 of JAAOZN010000030.1, forward strand.
ATTTTTCAGGCGCCTCATCCGAGGCTCCGTCGCCTCGATAAACCTTCCCATCCAGACCGTGAGGTGTAGGCGGCGAGGCGGCTCCCCAAAAGCAAGATCAATAGCTAGCGCAAGAAGCAGCACTATTAATGGGTCAAACATCAAGGGGGTAAGACTCCTAACACCCTTTTCCTTGCCGAAAGGAGGTCTTCTGGATCGGATGATCTCATGTCCATCCCATCCAATTGTCCCAATACCAGCTCAGCTACTTCAGAATGGTGCACCCACTCACATCTGCTGCAATTCCAAACAAGCCCCCCTCCTTCCCTCTTGACAAAGGAACCTCCTGTTGCTGTGTCTAAGCAGGGGTAAAAGGGGCAGAAGCATAGTCGGCAGTCGATCGAAGAGGATGTGTGGCACTCCCTTCTATCACAGCTAGGGTTGTTGGGGTAAACCTTTTCCATCGAGTTAATGATGTTTCTTAAGGCCTCTAAGAGGAACTTATTCTCATCGGGCTTCCTTACGCAGACCCTTATGTACGGTCCGTTGACCCCTCTGACCGAGCTTAGTTCTCTTATAACTACCCCGTATGATAGAAGCCTCCATCTAAGGTTCTTAGGCGAGAAGTGGCTACGGGATAGGTCGACCATCAGGAAATTTGTATCGGAACGTATCGCCCTAAGCCCACTTATCGAGTTTATCCCCTCAACAAGCCTCCTTTTCTCCGAGAATATCTTTGCCTTAGAATCCTCTAGAAAGAGGGTATCCCTCAAAGCAGCGATAGCGGCAGCCTCCTCAAGCACACCAACCCTCCAGCTGATCGCTGTCGACTCAAACTCCCTTGCGGATCGACGGCTACATACCGCATAGCCAACTCTGAGTCCAGGAAAACCGAAAGGCTTTGTAAGTGACCTCAAAACAAAGACATTCTCATACCGCACAGCATCCTGCGCCAAAGACCTCCCCCCTTCAGAGAGGTCGATGTAAGCCTCGTCCAAGAGTACAGTGACCCCCTTCCTCTCCGCCAATGCGAAGAGCTGAGAAAGAAAGCGGTAGTCTAGCAGCCAGCCAGTAGGGTTGTTCGGGTTGCAGAGTATAAGGCACCCACCAGAAGCGCCCTCGAGCAATGAAGCTGTCTTCTCAAGGTCAACATCTAGCCCAACAGGATCCACAAAATCTACGTTGAAACCAACGCCTTTCGCCGCAGCCTCGTATTCGGTGAAGGTTGGCAGAGGAATAATCACGGGACCATTTTTCACAAACCTCACAAGGATCGAGTGTATGAGCTCGGTAACACCACACCCCACCACCACCTCCTCAGGGCTGACCCCAACGTATTCGGATATGGCTTCTCTGAGCTTTAAGTAGAAGCGCTCAGGGTAGAATTTGATTAATTTAATGCAAGAAAGTATTGAGGTTACGACGCTATCAGGGGGGCCATAGGGATTTACATTTAAGCTGAAATCCAGAACAGAGTCGACCGGGAAGCCTACTTTTGCACAGAACTCGAGCGCATCACCACCATGCGAAGCTACAAAACCCAGACCCATCAACCCCCTCTTTCCAATCCTAGATCATCAACATAACGTAGGTCACATACAAATATAAGAAGAACGCTCACATCTGGATAGCGGGTTAAGAAAAATGACCTAACATCAACCATATATGAGCAAGGCTGCTCTATCAAAGGTTACGTTTCTCCCTCTCCCCAATACCCTTCCTCACAACAAATATGATGTGTTCAAGCAAAGGTAGCTGGGTCACGAATGACCGAGCCGAAGAGTCTCTACCTCGCCCTGAAGTACGAAAAGTAGAGATGTTTTTATGAAAGAGGCATAGCGCCGTTTCGTTGCTAGCGAGGTTTAAGGTGGTTTCCCCCTGAGTTTCCCCTAAAGCATCCAATACTCCTTTGATGTGCTTTGTGGCAGAATGCTCAAAGTGCTTCTAAAGAGGGTTCTTTGAGGAGAGCAGGGCAATTCGAAGGCAGCACTTGCTGATCTAAGGCATCAAAACCCAATTTAAAAGCAAAGAGGCTAGAGCGGGCATAAACAAGGCAACCGCCCTCTCCCAAAGAATTTTTCAACAAAGTATTTTTGCGAAAACTTTCTGGCTAAACTTTTTGTCTCCTTTAAGCTTCAGGGTGTAGATTTTTCCTAACGTATTCAGCTAACCGCACAGCTTCAACTGTTGCCTTTACGTCGTGTGTTCTTATCAAATGGGCGCCGTTGAACACAGCTATGGCTGCGGCTGAGAGGGAGCCGAAGAGGCGCTGCCCAGGGTCTTCCTGATTCAGGATCTTGCCTATGAAAGATTTCCTAGAGACGCCGACGTGTATCGGTCTTTTAAGCGTTCGAAGCTTCTTTAGATTAGCTATTACGCTGCAGTCCCAGATGTGCCAGGGGTATTCGGTTTGGCGGAAGAAGCCTATCCCCGGATCTATGGCGATCTTGTCAAAAGATATACCAGCTGCTTCAGCTAGCTGGAGGCTCTGCTTGAGCGCCGATATCACCCTCTTGAGTGGCTGCCCGCCTTGTGGTGTAACCTCACGTGCCACCATAATCAGGGATACACCGTAGTCGGCGACGAGCTTCGCCATCTTGGGGTCGCCCTTTAAACCCGTAACATCATTTATAATCTCTGCACCAGCCTTTATAGCTGCTTCAGCGGCTATGCTTCGAGTGGTGTCTGCTGAAACAGGAACCTTCACACTCTCCTTCACCACCTTAATAGCCGAAGCCAGCCTCCTCTTCTCCTCATCGACCGAGATCTCTGTCTGTAGGTATGGCGCTGTTGACATCGCGCCCACATCGATTATCTCCGCCCCCTCCTCAACCATCCTCAAAGCGGTAGCGGCTATCTTCTCATCTCCCCGTCGCGACCGAGCCTTTGTAGAATGATTCGGGGCTGACGTTTATAACGCCGACAACACGAACAGGGTAGGCGTCCCCAACCCTCAAACCAGCTAAATCGGCAACCAGCTTCATAGCAAACCCTAGGCATTCTACCGCTCTGCCGATATATAAGCCTCTGTAAATCGAGGGAATAATCTTTGTAACATCTTTAATTGATTTTCAAAGGTTGAGTGATGCCTTTACCTATTGCCTAGGGGATAACTGGGGCAGGACGCTTCCTAAAGGAGACCTTTGAGGTTATGGGCGATGTAAGGATGACGCTATCAAGATTACAGCAGGTTGAACGCTATTTGCCCACAATGCTACTATCAAGCGTGGAGGTTAGCCGAAGTGGTCGTGAAAATAGGTTAAGCAGGTGTCTTAGCTTGGAGCTTCTCTAATACCCGATACGTGCAGTACTCGCCGCACATGGTGCATGCGCCGCTTCTGCTTTTTACCCGATAGTGTATTTCTTTCGCCTTGTCTGGGTCTATGCCCAGGTTTAGTTGTGCGCCCCAATTTAGAGCTGAGCGGGCCTTCGATAACTCCATATCGTGCTTGATAGCCTTCTCACCAAGTTTCACTATATCGGCTGCGTGCGCCGCTATCTTAGATGCTATAACGCCTAGGCGGACATCTTCTATAGCGGGGAGACCTAGGTGCTCTGCTGGTGTAACGTAGCAGAGGTAGTCCGCGCCAGCCATAGCTGCTAAAGCGCCACCTATAGCAGCAGCTATGTGGTCGTAGCCTGCTGCTATGTCTGTTACAAGGGGGCCAAGGAGGTAGAAGGGTGCGCCCCTACACAGCTCCTTCTCAAGCTTCACGTGAGCCTCTACCTCATCTAATGGCATGTGGCCAGGCCCCTCGACTATAACTTGAACACCCTTCTCCCAAGCCCTCTCCACAAGGCGGCTTATGGTCACCAACTCTTGTAGCTGAGCGTAGTCGCTAGCGTCTGCGAGGCTCCCCGGCCTTAAAGCATCCCCTAAGCTCAACGCTACATCATACTTGCTCGCTAACTCAAGAAGGTAGTCGTAGTTGGTGTAGAGGGGGTTCTCCTTCTCGTTCTGAAGCATCCAAGCTGCTAGAAACGCTCCACCCCTACTCACTATACCATTTAGCCTAGGATGCTTCGTCAAATAATTCACAACATCTAATGTTAGACCGCAGTGCAAGGTCATAAACGCAACACCATCCTTCATATGCTTCTCGATAGTGTTGAATAGGTCGTCTACGCTCAGGTCAGCCGGGTTTCTGCTCCTCCTAACTGTCTCTATGTAAGCTTGGTAGACTGGGACTGTGCCGACTGGAGCTCGCACCTCTTTTAGTATCGTATTTCTTATATGGTCTAGGTCGCCCCCAGTACTCAAATCCATTACAGTATCAGCTCCATATTTGACCGCTACCTTAGCCTTCTCCACTTCAATGTTCAGATCACATATATCTGGAGACGTCCCCACGTTAGCGTTGACCTTCGTCCTAAGCCCCTCACCTATACCGAGAGGCTTAGAAGAACCATTACCGTTACGTATAACAACCGCTGTACCGCGGGCAACACGATCTCTAAGCTTCTCAGGAAGCACACCCTCCCCACGCGCCACCTCCCTAACCTCATCTGTAACAACACCTTGGCGAGCCGCTAAAATCTGTACCACCATCTTGCTAAACAATCCGCGCATACTTAAATAAGCTTTTTTATAAGCAAGCTATAAAAGTTGGAAAGATTACGAGTGAAGCTGTTAAAGAGCTAGCGTACTGACTCCCTAAAGTTCATCGGCGATAATAAGTAGGCTGAGAAGATCAGAAAGAAGGACTATGTTTACAGTAAGCTCGCAAGAAAGCCTACGGTTTTAACCGTGGGATGAATTGTCGATAAGCTCGAATATAGCGTAGGACAATGTCATGCCGAGCGAGTCGCTCGCATGTGGCTTGGATGTCCAAAGGTCCAAGCCGAGATAGGCTGGCAAGCGGGGATACGGCTATATGCCGTATCTAGGGGCTGGATTGACACAGCCCAGAACTCGGTAGGATGATGCCTTGAGGCTAACGAATCGAGAATCTCCCGACTTTAGTCGTGGAGAATGTCAACACTCATATTTTGAAGGATCAAGGAGACAGTTTAAACTCAGGGACGCAGAGTAAGCTCCGTATCTCCCCTGCATCCATCACAGCTCGCGATGAAGTCGCAGTCTCTTGTGAACCTTGAGAAGGGTGTGAAGTCTCTTAAAGCATAACCACCAATCATTATCAGCTCAAGGTCTGTGAAGCCTTTAGTCTTCTCTGAAAGAAAAAGTAGGCTACTTAGGATCTCTTCCTCCCTTCTCTTCACAATGTCTATGGCTTTAGGCAAACTCAACAATCCTCTCCACAGCTTCGTTTACCAAATCTCTAACATCAGCCTGCTTTACCTCAACGGCTTTGAACTTGAAAATTTCTTTTCCGAAATACTCGTTAAACAATTTGCACCCATATTTTATTAAGGTCCATACTCTCAAGTTTGTTTTAGACACCTTTTTCCATCTTCCCAACTCTCTCAACTTATCGAAATCAACCTCTTCTCTTCTAAAGTATAAGACTGCGAAGGCATCTATGAAAGACCATTCAGCTAAGCAATTAACTATACAAGATTCTAAAGTTTCAATGAATAAGCCACCGACCTTCTCATACTCATAGGGGATTTTCTTGTAATACTCAACTTCAAAGCCCCAGCCCCTGCTCGTAGCGAAAGCTTCTAATGCTCTTTTATAGGATCGGTTGTTAACAGCTAAGCGGAAGACGTCTCGATGAACGAAATCGTAGTTCCATATGCTCGCAGCAGTCTGCTTGATTATCACCTTAAAGCCCCTATCTCTCACTAAGAATTCCCAAGCATCCTTGTAGCGTGTTGGTATCCAGTACCAGCCCCAAGTTACGCGCCTTATTCCATTACTCTTACTCAACCTGTGCAAGTACTCCTTGCCCTAGGGTGAATCTTTCGTATACAGCTTAAGCTAAACAAGCTTCCAGACCAATCTTCCACCAATTTAGCCTTGAACTCTTCTAAGTACAAAGTCACATTTAATCTAGGTTCGGCACACTGCTAATTTAAAGCTTCTGCGCTACTCTACGGATGATGTTACGATAAGGAGACATATAACGACCAAAGAAAGCACCAAACACTAAAACCTTATCGTAACATCATCTAGTCTACGAGATTATGATCCTTTGACGTTAAGTAGGTGTTCACAACGCCTCCTCTTGTTTCTTCCATTCTCTCCATTCCCAAGCCAAGCTGAGGATTTTCCTCCCCTTTTATCAAATTTAGGGATTCGTTTGGTTTCTAAACTTCAGATGTAAAGTCTTTGACCTCTAGGCTTTTTCTCAAGCATGTTTGGAGTTTGGTGAAGACTTCTAAGTGCTTCCCTACTGCTGGTTGCCATTCTACAACTCAACATGGCTTAATCTTCTTCCAGCTTGCCATAATGATCGTTGGATAAACTGTTGCACTCACTCAAAGTAGGGCTGAGTTTTTGTCCTCGGCTATCAATTTTGAGACCAAGATTTTTCTGGCTACTCCGTTTGCTTCAAGGCTTCTGAATACACAAGAATAGTTTGGCTTGAGTTTAGCCCCATAGCTATCGACTACAAAGATCGTGTAATGTTTGCAGTTTGCGTCTTTAAACCCTTTTAGGATGGTTGCGAAGCCAGTCCAGAGATTACGGTTTCGAGGTAAATGAGGTTGCTGCATTTTGGGAAGTTTCTGTATAGTTCCTCAGGCTCTCTTTGCCCCGTTAAGTTCATAGGTCTTGTGTAAAGATTAAAGTGATCGTCTTTGTTTCTTTCATCACACTTTTTAAGGAATTAGAGAGCAAGGTTAGTCGCCCATAGCCATACGCTTGATTCAACAGCATCGATGGGCTCCTTGAAATCGTATTTCTGCCTATACCCTTCAGGAATGGTAACCTGAGCTGTGAAGGGCAGTATCAATACTTTGAGATCTCAGCTTAAAATATTGGTCACGTTTGCCTGTATTTCTCCTTGCTGCTTTACGATCTCTTGTATTATTCTGCTGGTGTCGTTCGTTATCTTACAAATGATATCTTATTTGAAGCCCATATCGTCTCCAACTTCGAGACCTCCCTAGAACCTCCACTTGTAATAGATCTGGTAAGCGCTCCTCAATGGAGGCAAGGGTGACCCTACCTAAGGAACTTCTTGCAGCAATGAAAGCGACAAATCGAGTTCTGCTAGACGCTGTCTCTCCATATACACTCTTATCCGAGTATGGGTAGAGATCGATCTACTTCGACAACCTCCTACCTAAAAAGTGTTCATAGGATCTTTAGGGGAAAGTCTACATAAAAAAGGTTGATAACAGAGAAGAGACTCGAAGATCTTACAGGCTGCAACAATAGTTTAAGCAGTAGCGTTTGTCTCACTTTCTAGGCGACGTTAAGAGCGCCTAGGAGAACCTTCGCTCGCTCTCTAGATGCTTAGTTTAAGTTCGCAAGCAGTGGAAAAATTTTTCGAAGGAAAACTTAAACTAAACGCATTGCTTCAACTTCCTCCCCTACAGCTCCACTATGTCAAGTTCTTTCAGTCGCTAGGGTTGATATGATGGTTCTTCGCTTAGCAGCAAACCCTGCTCTCACGTCAAACTAGATTACTTTAAGCCACTCGCCTTAAAGCGAATCAAACTATTTAGTACCGGATTTCCGAAGCGGAAAAAATTTTTCGGCAAAAACATGGTACTAAATCCGGTACCAATGCCCTCGCATCCTCATTGGCCAGAAGGGAACCATACCTAGACTTCATCAAAAACCAAATCTAGACCAACAAGTCAAAACAACACTCCCTGTAAAAGGTGGGCCAGGCAGGATTCGAACCTGCGACCTTCGCTGTGTAAGAGCGATGTCCTAACCAGACTAGACGACTGGCCCAACCTTATGGCTGCGCTTGAAGATGCATATAAGCCTAAGCTCTCTGGTCTTCAAGATTTAGAGAGAAAGGGGGTGTGCCCCGGCTCTGAACAGCCTAGCTCACAGAGAGGCTCTGCCTCGCTCACCAAGCCTCTTACTCCGGGGCGGCCTCTGCCTGTCGCGTGTTTGGGTAGACGAGGTTTTCATCTTCTCTCAAACACCCGCCGTCGCCACGCTTCTCTAGCAGAGGCCTCCGCCTCTTTTGTGGTTTGGTTCCCTATTTATGTTGTTTGGCTTGGTTTATGTTTAGTTCGAGCGCTGCTGCTGGCATTCGTAGGTTGAAGGCTTGAAGCACTTCTGGTCTTATCTCCCCTATCACGCCTTCTAATACACCTCCTTTGACCTCTGCGCATCTTCCTTGGATGAAGAGTGGGTTGGATGCTGGTTTGGTTTCGCATCTGAGCCCGAAGGTTTGTTGTGTTATGGCGTCGAGTAGCGACTTCGCTTCGGTGTAGTTTGCTTCTGAGTGCGAAGTGATTACTGCGAGGTGATACTCCTCAACTATCTCGCTCCCTCTTCTATGGAAGGTCTTAGCTAGTTCAAAGAGCTTCTGGGGGTAGGGTTCGTGGATGTTGGTCGCTAGGTTCAGGAGTAGGCTCGGTATGAGCATATCTCTTAAGTATTCGTGTTCGCTGCTCTTCGGCTCCTCCACTTTGATGGCTTCCTGTGCCTGTCTCCCTAGGTTTGTGTAGAGGGCTGCTTCGCTTGTGAGGCTTAGGTTCATAACCTCGGTCAAACCGAGCCCGATGCATACATCTCTTATCGCTGAGAGCCTCTTGAGCTCTGGGTGTGGTCTGCCTACGGTCTTAGTTGGGGGTAGTGTTGGTGTGATCTTATCTAATCCGTAGCCTATTGCGACCTCCTCCACCAGATCCACGGGGTGCATAATATCTACTCTGTATCTTGGGATCTTCGCCGTAAGCTTGCCTCCATCGTACTCTGCGTCTATTCTGCTTCTAGCCAAGCACTCTACAGCCTCCTTACCCTTTAACTTAAGTCCGAGCAGCCTATTCACCCTCTTTAACTCGACTTCCATCTCCATCTCGCTGAGGTTAGGTGTGAGCAGAGTAAGGTTTGGGTAGCGCACTTCAGCAGATTTGAGTGTGCCACCTGCGTCTGCTAGTGTTGTTACGAGTATCGCTAGGGCGTCTTCAGAAGCCTTCAGATCTGTTGCTGTTATATCTATGAATAGGTTTCTTGTCGCTGAAGTTACCCTAGTTAATTCGCCGTTAATTATAGGTGGGAAGGAGAGTACTTGCCCAAGTGAGTCTATTAGGATGGGGTAGCGTTTATGCTTCGCTACTATCCAACCGTACTTCTGGCCTACGGGTGTCTTATCGAGAATCTCACTCATAGAGAGAGGCTCAGCACCACCCAAGGGTACGAATCTGAAGTCTGGTGCTTCGGTTGTGTAGATGATCGGAGGCTTAAGCACATCGAAGTTGTGGATGCCTATGGATACCTTAGCCCTCCTCCTACCGATCGTGTGGTGTAGATCTTCTTGCATCGCTATGATCTGCCTTATTGTTTCGTCATCTAGGGTGATGCCTTCTATGAGCGCTGAGACTATGTAGGGTCTGACCTCCTCGACGCTCTTATCCACTTTAACTACTAGATCACCCTTCTGCACACTATATTTTGGGCAGCCCTTCTCTAATCCCAGAAGCCCCTTTAGGGCTCTTACTATGCCGTAGTCGGTTGAGAAGTCTGGTCTGTTCGGGTTATACTCAACCCTGATGTAGTCTTGCGCCTTCTCCTCTATATCTAAACCTAGGTATGGTAGCCTCTCTATGTATGGCTCGATGTCCTCTGCGTTAAGCATCTTCCTGAGCCTCTCGTAGTATATGGTTACTACGGGCAGATCGGACTCCCCCTCAGCCAGCTCAACCTATTCGTGTAGAGCTCTCTAACATCATCTATGTTGTACCTCATCATAACTAGCCTCTCTAAACCCCCGCCCCAAGCCAAAACCGGGTTCTTTACACCAAAGGGTAGGGTTACTTCTGGTCTGAAGATCCCCATGCCGCAGAGCTCGATCCACTTACCTGCTCGATCATAGTAGACTACCGACTGCATAGATGGTTCGGTATATGGGAAGTAGGTGGGCCAAAACTTCACCTTCTCTAAACCAAGCCTCTTGTAGAAGGTTGAGAGCAGACCCATCAGATCCCTTAGTGTGAGCCTAGACCCTACAGCTATTCCTTCGATCTGATGGAACTCGACGAGGTTCTTGAAGGTTACCTTCTCGTTGCGGAAGACTCGACCTACTGTGAAGACTCTTGCTTCCTTCGGTTTATGATCTGCAAGATACCTTATTGTTATTGATGTGGTGTGGGTTCTTAGGACTAGTCTCCTAGCTTCTTCTTCTCGCCACTCGTAGCCCCAGCCTCTTGAGCCTGTTTTCCAGCCGTCTCTATGGGTCGCTGAGACTCTTTTGACGGATTCTTCATCAGCGTAGTTCGTGGCTTCGCCCTTTATGTAGAATGTGTCCTGCATCTCTCTTGCAGGGTGGTCTTGTGGTGTGAAGAGTGCGTCGAAGTTCCAGAAGCAGGGTTGTATAAGTGGTCCCTCTATCTCTTCAAACCCCATAGAGATGAAGATCTCTCTTACTTCGTCTATGAAGAGTTGTACTGGGTGCTTCCTCCCGGCGTAGATGGGTGGGGCTGGTGCCTCTACATCTATGGCTCTGATTCGCTTCTGCCTCCATATGCCTGAGACTATGATCTCTGGTGTTAGGGTGTCTATCTCCTCTTCTTCAGATATCTTCTCTAACGCTGCTTTGCCTAGGTCTGTGAGGGTTATCTTGGTTGTCTTGACCACTCTTTTGGATAGGTAGTCTGGTCTGCTTAGGAGTTCTCTAACTCCACTGTAGAGTAGATCATCTTTGCTCACTTCGTCTTCATCTAGGATATTTACTTGAGCGAGTCTCTCAAGAACCTCCTCTTCGGGTAGTCCGCTGGGCTCATTAACCAACTCAACGACCTCATCTACAATCTTAACCCAGCCCCTCCTTCTAGCTCTGCCTAATGCTGCGCTGAACTCCTGCTCATCTCTAAACCTGCTCTTCAGCTGGTTTAGAGCCCTTACACCCTCTTTTAAGGAGCGTAGGAGTCTGCGCTCAGGCAGCCCCTCTTTAAGCGCCTCTAACCCTTTAGATCCGAGTGTAAATGTGGTCTTTTGAGATGTGTTGACTTTTATCAGCCCTTTTGCTTGGAGCCACTCTACAGCCCTCCTAACTTGGTCTATGGTTAGGTTTGAGGCTCGGCTTAACCCCTCTATGTCTGCTTCTCCGATCTTCTCCAGCGCCTTCAGCACCCTCTTCTCGAGCAGGTGGAGTGGTTGCATCACTTCTCTTCTCAGCATTCGGTGTTGAGCCACCAGTTTTTAAGTGTTGAGAAGGCGTCTGTGTTCTAGACAGCAGAACAAGCAGTTCTATCCGATACTGTTTACTACCTAGAGTACGCTAATGTTGGTGTGGTGGACGGTATGAGCAGACAAACCCTAAGCTTGGTGGGTGTGATCTTAGCTGGTGTGGTTGTTGTGGCTGCTCTAGCAGCATACGCAACAACCCAAGTCTACACAA